>CBFHSW010000051.1:0-27046 GCA_965658595.1 Gammaproteobacteria bacterium
TATCCGCAATCGCATCAAGGGTCAGCTCGCCCGTTTCCCGGACACCAAAATAACCCTAGCCACTGTTCTAATCGGTGAGAATCCCGCTAGCCAGTTATACATCTCACGCAAACAAAGTGAAGCTCATGCCGCCGGCATGTCTTCAAAGCATGTGCAACTGCCGGCAGATATTAGCCAAGCAGACTTAATAGATGTCGTTGATCAATTGGCACAGGATGCTAGTGTTAACGGTATTCTGGTACAGCTGCCATTACCAAAACATATTGATAAACAAGAAATTATCGAACGCATCCCTGCACACAAAGATGTGGATGGCCTAACCTCAGTGAATATGGGCAAGCTGTTACAAGGGGTGAAACAAATCGTTCCTTGCACCCCATTGGGTGTTATTAGATTAATCCAAGCTTATAAAATTCCAACGGCGGGACGTCATGCCGTGATCGTCGGGCGTTCATCTTTGGTGGGCTTGCCACAGTCCTTATTACTGGCTGAAAAAGGCATCGATGCGACTGTTACTCTTGCACATTCTAAAACTGACGATCTAGCCGCAGTCTGTAGAAGTGCAGACATAATTATCAGTGCGGTCGGCTCACCAAAACTCATCAAACAAGAATTCGTTAAACCTGGTGCCTATGTCTTTGATGTAGGTGTCAGTCGAATTGATGGACAAATTATCGGTGACGTTGATTTTGATAATGTCGAGTCCATTGCTGCTGGCATCACTCCAATGCCTGGTAGCACAGGCCCTATGACCGTTGCTTGTTTACTGGAAAACACACTGCTGGCAGCACAACTACAGGGAATAATACCTAACCTAATCGACGCATAATTATTGGTTGTTAGCATGCTGATAGTCGTGTGAAGAATTTCAAGTTGCAGACACAGGTACTTTTCCACATTGTTTGTAGCTATTTACGCCCCTGATAATCGCATTATTTGATGTCATCTCAGGGTTATCTATCCACAAACCTAATGCAAAACCATAAATCCCTGATGATTATGCATAAAACAGGGCTTAAACTTGAGGCAAATGTGCCCTTATGGCATTATTGCGAACTTTTCGGGCGCTGTTGAAAAACTGCGCGAAATGCTGTTTTTCAAGAGCGCACGCCGAGGGTTGATTATTAAGCTTCACAACACTCTGGGGAATCTCCGAAGAAACAATCTACGAGCGTGCAACATATGCATGAGCTCAAAAATTTTTAACTCACTTTACAAAAGGTAACGATACTATGCCTGGCAAAAAACTCGCATTTCCTGGTAGAAATTTTTTATTCTGTCCAGGACCTACACACATTCCTAATGAAGTAATGAATGCAATGGTTGTTCCTCAAGAGGACCACCGTGCACCAGATCTTCCTGAATTAGTTTTACCACTACTTAAAGACCTTAATAAAGTCTTTAGAACTAAAAAGGGCCAAAGCTTCATCTTCCCTGCGACCGGTACTGCAGGTTGGGAAATTGCACTTGCGAACACTCTATCGCCAGGTGACAAAATCCTTACTTCACGTTTTGGCCAATTCAGTCACCTTTGGTACGACCTTGCCAAGCGCATCGGTATTGAAGTTGAGCTAGTAGACGTTCCATGGGGCGAAGGTGTTCCAGTTAACGAATTCAAAAAGATCTTACGCAAAGATAAAGAGCATAAGATTAAAGCTGTAGTAGCGTGTCACAACGAAACTGCAACGGGTGTAACAAGTGATATCGCTGCACTTGGTAAAGCCATGAAAGATCTTAAGCACCCTGCTTTATACATGGTTGATGGTGTGAGCTCTATCGCAAGTATCGATTTCCGTATGGACGAGTGGAACGTTGATGTCGCAGTCAGTGGTTCTCAAAAAGGTTTCATGCTCCCAGCGGGTATGGCGCTTATTTGTTTCAGCCAAAAAGCACTTGCTGCTCGCAAGACTGCAAAATGTGCGCGTTGTTTCCTAGACATCCAAGATCACATCAACACTAACAAAGATGGTTTCTTCCCATACACACCATCTGTTCCAATGTTACGTGGATTACGTGCAGCCCTAGATCTACTCCTAGATGAAGGCCTTGATAATGTATACGCACGTCACTTCCGTCTAGCTGAAGGTGTACGTAAAGCGGTTAAAGCTTGGGGCTTAGACACATGTAACGTGGCTCCTAAGTGGCAGTCTGATACTGTCACAGCTATTTTGTCGCCCAAGAATGTTAACGCAGCTGAAGTGATTCATATTGCTTATCACCGTTACAACATCTCTCTAGGTGCTGGCCTTACTCAAGTGGCAGGTAAAGTATTCCGTATTGGTCACCTTGGTGACAACAGTGATGTACGCATGATGGCAGCCCTAGGTGGTGTCGAAATGGCCATGCGTGATGCGGGTATTCGTATCAAACCAGGAAGCGGCACCGGTGCGGCAGTTGAATACTACCGTTCTACTGCTAAAGCTATTCCTGCTTTTAAAGCTCCCGGCGCACCTGCCAAGAAGGCACCTGCTAAGAGAAAAACCACTGCACGTAAAAAAGCAGCTAAGTAACTGGGAATTTAAACTATGAGCTTTACGCAATACAAACCAGCCCAACTAAGGGTACAGCGATGTGAACTCGCTGTACCTGGCTCCAACCCAAAGATGATCGAAAAAGCAGCCGATAGTGCTGCTGATTACGTATTTCTTGATTTAGAAGATGCCGTCGCACCTGATGATAAATTACAGGCACGCAAAAACATCATCGAAGCATTAAATGACATCGATTGGGCCGCCAAGGGCAAAACTGTCTCTATCCGCATCAACGGTCTAGATACTCATTACATGTATCGTGATGTTGTAGATGTCGTAGAACAAGCGGGTAGCAAGCTAGATACTATCTTGATCCCTAAAGTCGGCAACCCTGCTGACGTTTACATGGTCGATGCCATGGTGACTCAAATCGAGGAAGCCAAAGGCTTCACCAACAAAATCGGTATTGAAGCACTTATTGAAACAGCACTAGGCATGGCTAACGTAGAAGCAATCGCCACTTCTAGCCCACGTATGGAAGCTATGCACTTCGGTGTGGCTGACTACGCAGCTAGTAATCGCGCTCGCACCGTCAACATTGGTGGCCTTAACCCAGATTATCCAGGTGACCAGTGGCATCATGCGATCTCTCGCATGACGGTAGCTTGTCGTGCCTACGGCTTGCGTCCAATTGATGGACCATTCGGTGATTTCAATGATCCAGATGGCTTCTTGCTAGCTGCGCGTCGTGGTGCAGCCTTGGGTATCGAAGGTAAGTGGGCAATTCATCCATCACAGATTGAGCTTGCTAACCAGGTATTCACACCACCTGAAGCTGAAGTCACTAAGGCTCATCGCATCCTGGAAGAGTTAGAAAAAGCCGCACGTGAAGGCAAAGGTGCTGCATCTCTCGACGGTAAGATGATTGATGCTGCTTCCGCAAGAATGGCAGAAAATGTCGTTCGAGCAGCTGAGGCAATTGCCGCTAAGAGTTCATCTTAACGCCAAGTTTTAAGCCGAACACATACAACATGGATGTTGTATCACTGTAATTAAAAGCCACTACGGGGCAACCGCAGTGGCTTTTTTTTGCCCACAGAAAATCCATGAAATTCTGAGGAATCTGCAGATTGGTTATAAAACGAGCAGCAATCCTCATTTTCAGCCCTTTTGGACCAAATTTTCGACTTTGCTGGTCATTTTCTAGCACACTCACCTTGCGTTCACAGTGCATGAACACCTAAAATAGTGTGTACAAAAACAATAACCATACATTTATTACGTCTTTTATTACCCTCGGTACCTAATAAATTGTTGGAGTAACTAATTTACTCGCACGCAGTGTATTAACTGCGGGCGTCTCTTTTATTTTTTTAATTTTATTATGGGAGGATGCTGTGGATATCCACGAGTATCAAGCAAAAGAACTTTTAGCTAAGTTCGGTGTAAGTATTGCCCCAGGCGGTTTAGCCTACAGTCCTGAGCAAGCGGTTTACCGTGCGAAGGAAATCGGTGGCAGTAAGTGGGTCGTTAAAGCCCAAATTCATTCTGGCGCACGCGGCAAAGCGGGCGGTGTCATTCTATGCAGCACTGAAGACGAAGTAATGGAAGCCTCTGCTGAATTACTTGGTAAAACATTAGTCACTCACCAGACAGGCCCTCAAGGTAAAGTCGTTCATCGTCTTTACATTGAAGAAGGCACAGCAATTAAGAAAGAGCTATATGTTGCGCTAGTGCTTGATCGTGTAAAACAGCGCATTAATATCGTTGCCTCCACTGAAGGTGGTATGGATATCGAAGAAGTTGCCGCAAACACACCGGAACTGATTATCAGTACTGATATTGAGCCACAAGTGGGGCTAACTGACTTCCAAGCACGCGAAATTGCTTTCAAGCTCGGTTTAGAACCTAGCCTTACAGCACAGGCAGTTAAGACTCTTCAGGGCGCTTATCGCTCATTCCGTGAGCTTGATGCGACTATGGTGGAGATCAATCCTTTAGTCATCACAGAAGACGGTCATATTCGTGCTCTAGATGCCAAGATGGGTTTTGACGACAACGCACTATTCCGTCGCCCACAAATTCAAGAATTACGTGACAAGTCACAAGAAGATCCTCGCGAAACAGCCGCGTCTGATTATGGCTTAAGCTATGTTGGCTTAGATGGTGATATCGGCTGCATGATTAATGGTGCCGGCTTAGCCATGGCTTCATTGGATATGATCAAACACAAAGGTGGCGAGCCAGCTAACTTCCTAGATATTGGTGGTGGTGCTTCTCCTGAGCGTGTAGCGCATGCATTCCAATTAGTACTCGCAGACTCTGGTGTTAAAGCCATGTTAGTGAATATCTTCGCCGGTATTAACCGCTGTGATTGGATCGCAGAAGGTATTGTTCAAGCATTCAAACAGCTAGAAGTAAAAGTACCTCTAGTAGTACGCCTATCGGGCACAAATGTTGAGCAAGGTCAGAAAATCATCAATGAAAGTGGCCTACCAATCATTACTGCACACACACTTGAGGAAGCTGCTGTTAAAGCAGTGGAAGCGCGTAACCAAGCTGTTGGCGCATAGGGAGATAACATATGACTATTTTATTAAACGAAGAAACCCGCGTCATAGTACAAGGATTTACCGGTAAGATCGGTACCTTCCACGCGGAAGAAATGATGGAATATGGCACTAACCTAGTCGGTGGTGTTACTCCAGGTAAAGGTGGCAAAGAGCATCTTGGTAAGCCTGTATTCAACACTGTGAAAGAAGCGGTGAGTGAAGTGGGTGCTGAAGCCAGTATCATCTTTGTTCCAGGTGCATTTGCAGCTGATTCAATTATGGAAGCTGCTGACGCGGGTATTAAATACTGTGTTGCTATTACTGACGGTATTCCAGCTCAAGACATGATGACGGTTAAGCGTTATATGTACCGCTATAAGAAAGAAGACCGTATGGTCCTTACTGGCCCTAACTGCGCTGGTACCATCAGCCCAGGAAAAGCTATGCTAGGTATCATGCCAGGTCACATTTACATGGAAGGAAATGTAGGTGTAGTTGGTCGATCAGGTACATTAGGCTACGAAGCGGCATCCCAAATGAAATCACTCGGCATTGGTATCACTACCAGTGTAGGTATCGGCGGTGATCCTATCAATGGAAGCTCTCATCGCGATATTCTTGAACACTTTGAAAATGATCCAGATACCAAAGCTGTGATGATGATTGGTGAAATTGGTGGCCCACAGGAAGCAGAAGCCGCTCAATACTTCAAAGATCACATGACTAAACCTCTAGTCGCTTATATTGCAGGTTTAACTGCACCTAAGGGACGTCGTATGGGACATGCAGGCGCCATTGTTTCTGGTGCTGGTGAGAGTGCTGCTGAGAAAGTTGCATTGCTTGAAGAAGCTGGCGTAGTTGTAGCTCCAAACCCATCTGATCTAGGTATAACAATGGAAAGAGTTCTTAAAGAACTATAGGAGAATTAAGTATGAGTAAGCCTAAGGTAATTGTAAGCCGCAAGTGGCCTGAGGAAGTTGAAGCTCAGTTAAAAGAATTGTACGACGTACAATTGAACGAGAGTGATGTTCCGATGACTGCAGACGAAATGAAAGATGCACTCGCTAACTGTGATGCGTTCTGCCCAACAGTCACTGATGCTGTCAACGCTGACGTACTGTCGGGTGATAACATTCGAGCAAAAATGATTGGAAGTTACGGTGTAGGTTATAACCACCTAGATCTAGATGCAGCTAAAGCTGCTGGATTGACCGTGAGTAACACACCGGAAGTATTAACTGACTGTACTGCAGATATCGCAATGGGATTATTAATTTCAGCCGCGCGTCGCATTGGTGAAGGTGAGCGTCATCTACGTAATGGTGAATGGTCTGGTTGGCGACCTACCCACATGATGGCAACCAAGGTCACTGGTAAAACATTGGGTTGTATCGGTTTTGGACGTATCGCCCAAGCTATGGCCACTAAAGCCCATTTTGGTTTTGGCATGAAGATCATCTTCAGTGATCCTTACCCACCATCACAGGAAGTGATCAACAAATTTGGTGCTACTCAGATGAGTGTTGAAGAAGTTTTACAACAATCAGACTTCGTCTCTCTGCATTGCCCAGGTGGTAAAGAAACTTATCACTTAATCAATGAAGAGCGTATCAATATGATGCAGTCACATGCCATTTTGGTGAATTCTGCACGTGGTGACGTAGTCGATAACCAAGCTCTCATTGCCGCACTGAAAAGTGGCAAGATCGGAGGCGCAGGTCTGGATGTGTTCGAAGGTGAACCTAAATTAGACCCAGGCTTTCTTGATTGTGAAAATGCCGTGTTACTGCCTCATTTAGGCAGTGCGTCTATCGAGACTCGTATAGCCATGGGTGAGCGAGTACTAGAGAATCTCAAAGCCCACTTTAGTGGTGATATCCCAAGAGATAAGCTGGTATAGGCAAGCATGTGTAAGATGGAAATCACTCTAAAAACCAGAGAATAAAGTCGATTACATTGTTCTCATATTAGGGTAATTCAGTGAAAAGGAGGTCATGGCCTCCTTTTTGCACGTATGCCATATACAACTTTTATAACAAAATTGAATAAACTTTATGTCAAATAAATCATTTTCAGCCAAATGGTCACAGTTCTTAAAACTGTCTAGTAGCGCGAACATTAATAAACGCGCTACCCACTATAATGATCAAGTGTCGGAGCTGTTATTTCATTCGCTCTTGAGCGTGATTCAAAAGCGTAGTCCAGAAATTGAAGATATCTTTCTGGGCCAGCAAGAACTCCGCCAAGCCAATGATGAAGTGCTCCCGTATGCCCTTCAAGCTTATGGTATGTGGTTCCAGCTTCTCACCATTACTGAACAGATTTCAAATGAAAAACGTTTACGCATGATCGAAACTGAAATCGGTCATGAAGACGTCCCTGGCACCTTTGCCCAAGTGGTTGCTCAAGCAGCGTCCGAAGGTATTGCTGCCGACAAACTTCAGCAAATATTAGACAACTCTTCAATCTATCCGGTCATTACCGCGCACCCAACTGAAGCCAAGCGTGTCACCGTATTGGAAATACACCATCGTATTTACATGATGCTCAAGCAGCTAGAACACGAAAACATCACTGAGCATGAAGAAGATAAAATCAAACAAGAAATCCAAGATGAGGTCGATCTACTCTGGTTAACCGGCGAGATTCGTCTTGAAAAGCCAACCGTAGAACAAGAAGTGGCATGGGGTATGCATTTCTTCAAGGAATCACTCTATGACGGCGTAGTAGAACTCTATACTGAATTAGATCGCGTATTACAAAAATACTATCCTGATCATGAATTTGAAATTCCACCCTTCTTTCAATTTGGCTCATGGGTCGGTGGCGATCGTGACGGCAACCCATTTGTGACAAACGATGTGACCGAACATGCTATTTGTCAAACGGCCAAAGCGACTTTAGAACACTATGTTCAAAAAATTCAGGCCCTCGGCAAGTATCTTTCTATCGCCGGTCACTCGGTTGAGCTATCTGAAGAGTTTCATAAGAACTATGAAATGGTTCTTAGCAAAAGTGGCGACACAGAAAACATCAAACTCAGAAATCATGGTGAAATCTTCCGTCATCTTTGTAACTGCATCGTTAAACGTTTAACCGCTAATCTATATCAGCTTTCAACCGATAACGTTCAAGCTTTTGCCTACAAATCAGTAAAAGGCGTAACACGTGATTTACGTGTAATCGAGCAAGGCTTGATTGAAGCCAAGTGTGATTCTCTGTGTACTACTCATGTGAGACCATTACGTCACGGTATTGAAGCCTTTGGATTCCACACCACTAAATTAGATCTCAGACAAAACTCTACTGTCACTACCAATGCCTTACAAGAAATTTGGCAAGCGCTAAATGAGACACAAGATGATGCACCTTCCAAGGAGAGTAAAACTTGGCGTAAGTGGTTACTGGAGCAACTCAAGGAACCGCTAGAGACATTGCCAGAGTTCCCCGCTCTATCGGATATGAGTACTGAGACTTTAGATTTATTACGCAAAATGCGTGAATTACAAGATCGTATTGATCGTGATGCTTTTGGTGTATTTATTCTCAGCATGACCCAGTCCAGCGAAGATATTTTAGGGGTTTATCTACTCGCCAAATATGCTGGTTTATTCACTGACAATCAAAATATTGAAGCCTGCCGTATTCAAGTAGTGCCTCTATTAGAAACTATTGAAGACTTAAGAAATGGTCCTCTCATTCTAGAAAACTTACTAGATATTCCACTCATTCAACGCACTATCAGCGAATTAGGTGGCTGCCAAGAAATGATGGTGGGCTATTCTGACTCTAATAAAGATGGTGGTTTTCTATGTGCTAGCTGGGAGATCAACAAAGCGCAGAGTAAAATCTATCAAGCCGGTCAACAACATGGCATACAGATATCTTTCTTCCATGGACGTGGTGGTTCAGTATCTCGTGGTGGCGCACCGGCAGGACGTGCTATTTCAGCACAACCACCAGGAACTATTAATGGTCGCATGCGCGTGACTGAACAGGGTGAAGTAGTGTCGGGTAAATTCGCTAATCGCGAAGTCGCCCAACAACAACTAGAGCTACTGGCTTCTAGTGTTCTTTCACACACCCTATTTTCTGAGCAAGATTCAACATTACAAAGTCGTTCTGAATATTACGATGCCTTAGAAGCATTAGCGGGTACTTCACAGGTCGCTTACCGCGGCCTCGTTGAACAGCCAGGTTTGGTCGACTTCTACCAATCTGCCAGTCCTGTAGAAGAGTTGGCTCATATGAAGATTGGTTCTCGACCAGCACGACGCTTTGGCGCTAAGAGTCTGGATGACTTACGTGCCATCCCATGGGTATTTGCATGGACTCAAAACAGATTGTTAGTACCCGGGTGGTACGGCTATGGCACTGCCATTAAACAATTTTTGGAAGTGCGTGGTGACAGTGGTCTAGCCATGCTTGAAGATATGGTTGAAAAATCACCTATTTTCAAGCTCATCACTGACAACGTTGAAAAAATGGTATTTCTCACCGACTTTGCTGTGGCTAAAGAATACTCAACCCTAGTTGAAGATCAAGACAGCAGCCAAGCCATCATGGAGCTGATCAAGGCCGAGCGTGACCTGACGGAGCAAATGCTACTCAAGATCACTCAGCAAGATGGATTATGTGTGCGTTTCCCTAATTTCCATCAAACCATGTCAGCGCGTGTCGAAGGCATACGCCAGATTGGTTTAGAGCAAGCTAAGTTAGTTAAACAGTTCAGAGCCGCTCAACAGGGTGATAGCACTGAGGGCAGGAACCTTATTCCTCTATTACTTTCTATCAACTGTGTGGCTGCCGGCTTAGGTTGGACAGGCTAACTAACACCAAAAGATTCTATTCCTATGAAAAAATTACTCTATCATTTTGATACTGATCCTATCCCTAGCGTGTTTGATTCTGTAGTCGCTTATGATGGTGGTGCCGATCACGTCACACAATTAGGTAACATCACTCCAGACAACTGTTACTCTCTCGTTGAGGGAGCCATCTACACTCGTGCGCCTAAGAATAAAAAGAATACTGCCTTGTTTATAGGTGGCAGTGATTTAGCGGCTGGACAAGAGCTATTTGAAAGCGTCAAAAATATCTTTTTCCAAAACTTTCGTGTCTCGGTAATGCTCGATAGTAACGGTTGCAACACAACTGCAGCGGCGGGCGTGGCATTAATATCAAATGCAGTCGATGTTAAAGGCAAAACTGCAGTAGTACTTGCAGGTACCGGACCTGTAGGTCAACGTGCTGCCGTTATGTTAGCTATGAATGGTGCTGACGTACGCCTCACCTCACGCAAGCTAGAACGCTCTGAACAGTCCTGTCAACTCATGAAAGAAAAGTTTGATATAGACCTGACCCCCATGGAAGCATCAGATGACAGCTCCATTGCTCACGCCTTAGAAGGCGCACATATTGTTTTTGGTGCTGGTAAAACAGGCATTCAATTGCTTAGCGCTGATCAATGGCAAAATCATCCTACGCTAGAAATCATGGCCGATGTGAACACAGCCCCACCATTGGGTTTTGAAGGCATCGATATGATGGACAAAAATGAAGACCGCTTTGGTAAAAAGATTTTTGGTGGCATTGGCATAGGTGCACTAAAACTACAGTTACATCGAGCATGTATCACACGTCTATTTGAAAGCAACGATTTAGTGCTAGATGCTAGAGAAGTGTTAGCGACTGCTAACGATCTGCTCAAGTAATATCGTCCTCGAACACATAGCTATACATGTACTTAAGCGCTGACTGCGATCAGCGCTTAACAGGTCTTTTCTGCAATTTGCGCTGTAAAGTTCTGCGATGCATATTCAATGCACGAGCCGCTGCCGATATATTACCCTCATGCTCGAGGAGTACTTTCTGTAAATGCTCCCATTCCAAACGCTTCACAGATAAATGAGAATCCTCAATAGGTATTTCGTGTGAGGCTTTGGATATGCTCAGTTTTTCCAGCATTTCCTCAATAGAAGCTGGTTTGGTAAGATAATTTTTAGCTCCCAGTTTGATAGCCTCTACTGTCGTGGCAATACTGGCATAGGCTGTTAGCATCAAAATATTCATTTCAGGATTTGCCGCTAATAATGTTTTGATGGCCTTCAATCCTGAATCCTCACCCAATCTTAAGTCGACAATGCCATATTGCATAGTCGCTAAGTTCTCTATTGCTTGCATCTGTTTTAAGTCGTGGGCAAGTGTGACTTTGTAATCTCGTTTAATCAATGTGCGTGCTAATGTCTCACAAAACGCAGCGTCATCATCGACGACTATGATGGACTCTCTACTCATTAGTTTTTTTTCTCAGGGGTAATTTAATTAGTGTCTCCACCCCACCTGAAGGACGATTGCTTAAGGCCACACTGCCACCCATTTTCTGAATGACTTCATGGGCTAGAAAAGCGCCCAAACCGATACCATCAGGTTTAGACGAATAAGGTTTACTACCAATTTCTAAGATAGTTTCTTCAGCTATTTGTTCTCCCTCATTTTGAATAAGGATATCTGCTTCATGCTGATTACATGCAGCATAAATAGACACTTTCAAAGGTGAAGCATCGGCTGCATTATCTAACAAATTTACCAATGCTTTAGCGAGCACTGCGGGAGTATGGATAAACCCATCACGGCACTTTTGAAATTCAAATATTACTTGGCATTGAGGGCGTGTTAACTGCCAATCTTCAATTAATGTTGTCAAGAATGACTCAATAGGGATTAGTTTATGTGCATCATTACTGTCGATAGAACCCGCTATAGATGACATGTCCTGCAAAGCTTGCTTACAACGCTGTACCTGCTCTACCAAGGTATCTATCTCTTGCTGAGAAATAGTCGTATCTGATTTAAGATCTGAACAAATCAATTGTATGGTCGCCAAAGGATTGCCCATTTCATGCGTTGTGCTGGCAGCCAAGGTCCCCAAAGAAACCAATTTCTCATCTTTAATGGATTGCTCGCGTGCCGCCGTCAACAACTTATCTTTTCTCTGCAAAGCTGAACGCATATTAGCAATAAACAGTGCTATCACTCCTGCACTTAATACAAAACTCACCCACATACCTATCAAATGCATATTGAATGCTTGATGATTATGTTGTGCATGCTGCTCAGGATGAAACCACATCAAATACGAATAAGCCAAGATACTGGTTAAAGCTAAACCCAATATCCAGCCCTGCGAGAGCAGTATAGAGCCAACTGCGAGCGGAAGTAGATACATAGAAACAAATGGATTAGCTGCACCACCGGCAAAATAAAATAGTGCGCTCAAGGCCATTAAATCGATGAGCAACTGGGTAAATATTTCAGGCGGGCTAGCTTCATTTGCCCTCTTTGAATGAGTCCAAGTATATGCATTTACCAATATCAGTATTGCAATAATAGTGCTCACACCCAGTACACCAAATGATACTGAGAATACATATTTAGCCAATAAAGATGTGGCCACTTGAACTACAATTAAAACACTACGAAACCAGAATAATTTTTCCAGCGTGTGGCTATCGCTTTTACCCCACCATGTAATATTCATTGTTGATCTCGCATGGTGGGATACTACCTTCTATTCTCTTATAAAGATTAAGAGTTCATTTGTTTTATGCCAATTTTACTATGAGTGATTAAAGTATCTATCTGAAAATTCTTTTGACACTCAGAAATCAGCACCTAACTAACCTTGTGAACCCTGTTATTTTCTTTTGTTCAGCTCAGTATCTAAAGCAACGATGACGTTCTCTAAATCAGACACTATATGAAATGACTCCATGACTTCACTGGCGGCTTTAACACTCATATATGAATCATCAATGGCAATACGATAACGACCGATTGTAGAGTCGTCTACCTTCATATCTGCCTTGAGTTGTTTATAAAACTCGGGATTGGCATCAAATGCATAGATCATCGACATATAAACTGCAGCAAAACGAAAATCGTAAGCTTTATAATCACCCAGCGATGAAATTTCGTTATGGCTTTCTAGTAAATCTGTTTTAAATGTATCGCGATAGCCCATCAATAGTTCTTTGAATTCACCATCGATCTTATAGTCTTCAATCAAGGCTGGAATCACATCAGCGATAGCAAGACGCACTTTATCGTGGCGCAGTAATTCTGACAGCATATGAGCTTCAGCATCTGCTTGCGTGGTTTGATTCTCCAACATAATTGCTAGGCTTTTCTGATGTTCATCAAGCAAGCTAGACACTTCATGAGTCGACCACTCATTAAGGTCTGACGGCACCTCATAACTAACACCTTCACGATCAATACCCGGTATATTGGTCTTACCAGAATCAGCGATACTAATAGTCGCTAACATCGCCAAACATAATGTCACGCCAATACTCGTAGTTGTCCCAGTTGCAATTGCCGCTAACGGCTTGACTATCTGTTTATACATTATTCTTCGATCCTATTTATAAATGGTTATAATTGGTTACACTTCGTTATCGTTTGCTGTAATTGTTTTTATTATCGTGCTTGTGTCATGTTTGTGCTCATCACAACGGTGATGACATCTATAATGAAGCTACCGAGAGATTTGTGAGTACGCTCGTTGTCGTCTCATCACTAGCATAGCTAGCTGTCTCCCAATCATTCCTAATTAACTTATTCCACAACCTGATAAAGATATTGTCATCATATCATTAAGAGTGATATTCGTTTAATTATTGCGTTTATTTTATTCAATTACCCGTATAATTAGTACCCATTATTAGCTGTTTAGACCATCCCAATGGAATCATTTGATATCAACACCTTCCGCTCGGCGGCACCCTATATCTACGCCCATCAAGGAAGTACCTTTGTCATCACTCTACCCGCTGAAATCGTCACGGGAGACTCGCTTGGTGAGCTTGTACAAGATCTTGCTTTGATGCAAACCCTTGGCATTAAACTGATCATAGTGTTTGGCACTGGTCTGTTCAAAGCACGACAACCTAAAGTGGTCGATCAGAAAAAAATGCTCAAGCTACAACATTTGATCGGACAATATCAGACACGTTTAGAGTCTCTATTTTCAACTGGCCTAGTGAATACTCCTATGGCTGGCATGAAGCTGACTACTGTAAGTGGCAACTTCGTGTTGGCCAAACCCATCGGCATCGTCGATGGTGTTGACCAGCAATACCATGGCCAGGTACGCCGTATTGAAACTCTCGCCATACGCCAGCAATTAGAAGTGAATAATATCGTACTGTTATCATCTTTAGGCTACTCCCCTAGCGGTGAGTGTTTTTATATCGACGAATATCAAATTGCATGCACTGTCGCTGCTAGCATGCCGTCAGAGAAATTAATTTTTCTTAGCCAAGAAAAAAACCTGCTCGACAGTCGCAAACAACGCATCAAGTTCTTAACGCTAAGTGATGCTCAGACACTCCTTAAACGCCGTAAGACCATGTCTACTAATATGCGTATGTTGATTAATCTATCTATGCAGGCTTGCTATCAACAAGTTGAACGTGTGCATATTCTAAGTGACACCTCATCAGGCGTGCTGCTGCAAGAATTATTCAGCCAAGATGGTGCTGGCACCATGATTACACATGATGATTACGACGATATACGCAGTGCTAGTATTGATGATGTCGGTGGTATTCAATCATTGATTAAACCATTAGAAAAAGAGGGTATTTTATTAGCGCGTTCCTCTGAGCAAATTGAGCGTGACTTAAAACATTATGTGGTGATTGAGCGTGATGGTTTTGTATTAGCCTGTGGAGCATTACTGCCCTATGACAATCAATATCATGCAGAATGCGCTTGTATAGCGGTCCATCCTGAGTTCCAAAAAGAAGGCCATGGGACTCGTCTTATACAATTCCTAGAAAATAAAGCAAAACAAAACGGATGTGATACAGTATTTGCAATGACGACACGTTCTTTGCATTGGTTCTATGAAAATGGTTATCAAAAGGGTCAATTGAAAGCCCTACCGGCTGATCGCCAAAAAGCGGTCAGTAGTAAAAGAAACTCACGCATACTCATTAAAAAACTCGCTTAAAGGGGATACTGCCCGTGAAAAAACACGCTCAAATCTTGTCGCACATCACACTGCTGATATGCTTACTGTTTTCTCAAGCCGCTTTTTCTCGTGGCGGTGGCATGAGCTTGAACGATGGTCTGTTTTGGTCTGCAGATCTCAATCGTAATGAGCAACTCACACTGGAAGAGTCACAAAAAATTTATAACCTGAGTGATCCAGTAGTGTTCAAAAAATATGACCGCAGTGGTGAGGGCCTGATTAGTAAATTTGAATTCTTTAATTACCTACGCTTACGTAAAAATCATGAGTAATTAGTTGAAGCCAGCCAAGACATTCTGTCAGCCCAGTCAACACTTAACCTAAGAACATATATGACACGTCTTTCACTCAAGTAATTTGGTTGGACCGAATCACGATCTGTTTATTTACCTGCATATCTTCAAAAGTATGAGGTATTCCTCCCACACCTAATCCTGATTGCTTCAATCCTGCAAAAGGCATCCAATCGACTCGGAATGAAGTGTGATCATTAACCATCACCGTAGCAGCATCTAACTGCTGACTACAATACATAGCAACATCAATATTCTGTGTTAATACCGATGCCTGAAAAGAAAAAGGTAGGCTATTGGCCTGCTCGATGGCTGTGTCTAAGTCATCATAACCATACACACACACGACCGGACCAAAAATTTCTTTCTGGCTGACTGCTGCTTCATGACTAGGATTCAGTAACACGGTACAAGCATAGGTGGATTCTGATAAGACTTCTCCACCACAGATGCATTCTGCACCGGTCTGCACGGCTTCATCTACCCACTGTGCAACACGTGTCACTTCACGCGTGCGAATCAACGGTCCGACGTCAGTATCCTCCAAAGTAGGATCACCTACTGACATAGACTGTGCCAGTGTGGCTAAGCGTTGCACCACCTCGCTAGTCATTGAATTAGGCACATAGATCCTCTGCACCGACACGCAAACTTGGCCAGCATGATAAAATCCGCCTTTCGCAATTAGCGGTAGAGTGTCATCTAAATCAGCTGACTGTTCGATAATTACTGGCGCCACGCCTCCATGCTCTAGTGCACAGCGCGCCCCAGGCGCTAACTTACTCCGCAACATCCAACCGACAGCTGCACTACCAATAAAGGATAAAAATGCCACCCGTGTATCGGTCACCAGCAACTCAGCATGGGCATGTTCCTCCACTACGCAAGCCTGACAATAAGCCTCAGGCAAGCCTGCTTGATGTAATATTTTGACTAAGCGCATACATGAGAGTGGGGTATCTTCGGCAGGCTTAACAATTACTGGACAACCAGAGGCGATCGCTGGACCTACTTGATGCACAATGAGATTAAGTGGGTGGTTGAAAGCACTAATAGCTACAACCACACCAATGGGTTCTTTGTGGGTGAATGCCAAACGATGCATAGAGGCCGCATTTAAACCCATAGGAATTTCTTTTCCGGAGTCTGTTCGTAGTGCTTCTACACAACTTTTTAATCCGTCGATAGCTCTGGCCACTTCCACACGAGAGTCAAGCAAGGGCTTGCCACCCTCACGCGCAGCTTCTATCGCTAAGTATTCAGCTTGTTGCTGCATTAATACCGCAGCTTTTTCCAATACGCGCAAACGTTCAGGTTTAGGCAACCAAGCCTTTCTGTCAGAAAAAATCTCATGCGCTGTTGCCAGTGCAGTTTCGATATCAGCACTGGATGCATAAGGTACCTGAGCAATTTCACATCCATCCCAAGGTGCAGTCACAGTTAATGATTTTCCACTACCTACCGCACCTTTGATCATAACTGTGAATTTTTCAGGTTGAGCTTGTTGATGAGATTTTGTCATAGCATTACTCCATACTCATACCACTGGTGAGACGACTTAATTCTTCTGTCAGTTTCATATTCTCAGAATAATCCACCGGACAATCAATAATAACCACCGTATCATCTGCAATCGCTTGCGTGAGTACTGGCTTAAGATCTTCACTACGTTCTACACGATATCCCTTGGCGCCAAAGCTCTCTGCATACATCACAAAGTCTGGGTTATTGAATTCAATATGACTAGGTCGACCTAATTTACGCATTTGATGCCATCGAATTAAGCCATACTCACTGTCATTCCAGATCATGATAATGATGGCTATTTTATTCCGCAGTGCCGTCTCTATCTCTTGCGAGTTCATCATGAAACCCGCATCCCCTGTGACGGTCAAAGCCACACGTTCTGGATGAACTAATTTAGCAGCAATTGCACCTGGCACACCTATTCCCATAGAAGCGAATCCGTTAGAAATAATGCAGGTATTAGGTGACTCAGCTTGATACATCCTTGCCATCCACATTTTATGTGCACCTACATCAGAGATAACAATATCATCTGAGCCCAGCACAGAACGCAAATCAGAAATGATTTTTTGTGGCTTGATCGGGAATGATGAATCATCCGCATGTTCATTCAACTCATTCACAATAGTGCTACGCAACTCATGATTGAATACGCCTTTCCTAGGTGTAGCGAGCTCAGCAATGGCGTTTAGTCCTGCGCGAATATCACCCACTAATCCCATCTCAAGTATGTAATGCTCATCCACTTCTGCCGGACTCATATCGATATGAATAATTTTCTTATCTTTATATTTGTGCCAAATGTGCGGATGAAACTCCACCATATCAAAGCCAATACAAAGGATTACATCTGATTTTTCAAACCCACAGCCGACATAATCTTTTGCTTGCAGACCTACAGTACCTAAGGAAAGCTCATGGGAGAATGGGATTACACCTTTAGCCATGAAAGTCGAAGCGACCGCAATATTGAGTTTTTCAGCAAAATTTACTAATGCATCACTGGCATTGTTTCGGATAACACCATTACCTGCCATGATGATTGGATATTCCGCCTGATTGATCACTTCTACTGCTTGCTGAATTTTACTCTGTGGCGGTATCGGCAATGAAGGTGACTGGACTCGTAGAGGTTGCTTGTCAATTGACATAGTGGCGCCAGCAATATTTTCAGGGAAATCAATGAAGCTACCGCCCGGTTTTTCCATCTGCGCATCTTTGAAGGCTTTTCTAACTACTTCTGGGATAATCTGTGGGGCTCGTATCTGTGTACTGTATTTTGAAATCGGCTCAAACAGATTAACCAGATCCAACACCTGATGACTTTCCTTGTGCATGCGTGTAGTGGCACCCTGTCCAGCGATGGCAACGATCGGTGCGCGATCCATATCAGCATCTGCAAAACCAGTAACTAAGTTCGTTGCACCTGGACCTAGCGTGGCAAGACATACACCCGCACGTCCGGTTAGACGCCCATAGACATCGGCCATAAATGCAGCACCCTGCTCATGACGAGTGGTAATAAACTTTATCTTGCTATCCAGTAAGGCATCCATAACATCCAAGTTTTCCTCACCCGGTATGCCAAATATGTATTCAACCCCTTCGTTTTCCAAACATTGTATAAATAGTTCCGATGCTTTCACTAAGCCCTCCAGGCGTGGATAAAAATTTAAAAAAGATGCGTTGATGGTTTTGGCAACAGTATATAATGCCCATCATACAGATGCTTACACTAGCCTTCTACGTACACCACAAACATAGGCCGTAATAACTATAAAGTTGATTTTATGAGCACACGTGAACAACAACTCATCACTTGGTTGCAACAATTCTACAGTGTAGAAAATGAGCATCTTGAGAGCGTTTCGGGTGACGCCAGCTTTCGTAAGTATTATCGCTTCAGTACCACGATAGCTAACTCGTCTAATGGTCACTCCAACGTGTCACTGATAGCAGTAGATTCCCCTCCTACTCATGAGAACAATCAAGCCTTTATTGATATTAGCCAACGTCTGGAACAATATGACGTTCGCGTGCCAAGCATTCATCAATATTCACCACAACTAGGTTTTTTTGTACTATCTGATTTTGGTGATGAGTTATTGTTAACGCATCTTAATGCAACCAATGCAGATCAGTATTACCGCACCGCCATGGATACTCTGATTAACTTACAGACAGTAACCACACAGGGTTTGGCTGCCTACAGTCCTGAAAAACTACTTCAAGAAATGCATTTGTTCACTGAATGGTTTTTACTGCGCCATAAAAATCTTCAGCTCACCCCCTCTCAACAGTCTTGTCTAGAGCATACTTATCAATGCCTAGTTGATAATGCACTGGAGCAACCACAAGCCTTTGTGCATCGTGATTATCATTCTAGAAACTTAATGTTACTGCCCGATAAGCAAATCGGGGTAATTGATTATCAAGATGCTGTATATGGACCTATCACTTATGATGTAGTTTCTTTGTTACGTGATTGCTACATCGACTGGCCGGCTGAAAAAATTACGGCGTGGCTGGCATACTTTCATGCAAACATACCCTCAGCTAGAACAGCTGATACAGAACAATTCAGACGCTGGTTTGATTTAATGGGACTCCAACGTCATTTAAAAGCAGTTGGTATATTTTGCCGACTTAATTATCGAGACAATAAATCAGCCTATTTAAATGATATACCTCGCACACTTAACTATATGTTAGAGGTCTCAGCTAATTATTCATCACTGACAGAATTCCATGCGTTTTTGACGTCCTTAAAGACATCATCACCGTCCCAATCGACGCATCAAGAGCCATTGCAATGAAAGCGATGATTTTAGCAGCTGGCCAAGGTGCTCGCCTACGCCCACTCACCAATCATTGTCCAAAACCACTCATCAAAGTAGGACAACGTCGTTTAATAGAACATCACATAATTAAACTCGCAAAAGCGGGGTTTGATGCAGTGATTATTAATACTGCTTATTTAGGAAGCATGATCGAAACAGCTCTTGGCAATGGTGAACGTTATGGTATAGACCTATTGTATTCACATGAAGGTGAGCGTGCCTTAGAAACCGGAGGTGGTATTGCCTACGCAAAAAATCTGTTAGGGGAACAGCCTTTTTTATGTATCAGCGCTGACGTTTATACCGATATGCCTTTTGATAATCAGTTCAACCTCACCCAAGATGTGCACTTAATCATGGTGAATAATCCCACGCATCACACACATGGAGATTTTACCGCCCACCAGCTGGGCTTAAGCGATGATGATCAACGCTATACTTATAGTGGTGTGGCTTATTTAAATGCTGCAATATTCAGTCAAGAAAAAAGAGCTTTTCCATTAATTGATGTTTTCAATCTAGCCATACACAAAAAGCGCATCAGTGCACAGATTTACACAGGAACTTGGTTTGATGTAGGAACCGCTAGTCGCTTACATGCGGCACATAGTCACGCTTTAAAAATCGACACAATGACTAGCTAGGCCAGAATTCCAAACCCGAAGTGAGAAAATAGCCAACAAAAATCACACTACAAGACGCCAATACTATTGACTCCATATTGATACCTACACGCAAACATTTTTTTACAATGATAATGAGTGAAGCTAAATGACTGATAAAACCAAACTCACTGACCAGTAATAATGTCAATAAAGGTAAATGTGTAGACCCATCAGCATGTGTCTGCCCCCCTAATGTAAGGGCAATATAAAACACCACACCCAATGCTAATGCGATATATGGGAACTTTTCACTACTCATAAAAATCTGCTTTTTGTTATTTAATATGTAGGCGTTGATACTCACCTGGCTGTAAGTCTTGTAGACGCCAGTCACCAATTCTATGACGAATCAAACGTAAGGTAGGAAAACCAACCGCTGCCGTCATTCTCCTCACTTGACGATTTTTACCTTCAGTTATAGCGATTTCTATCCATGAGGTTGGAATCGATTGACGCACACGTATTGGCGGTGAGCGCTCCCATAGATTTTTAGGGGGAGGAATACGCTTAACCTTAGCTGGGCGTGTGACACCATCTTTTAGCTGCACACCTTCACTCAAGCTTTTAATCGCTTGATCAGTTATTTCGTTATCCACTTGCACCCAATATACTTTTGCAAGCTTTTGTTTAGGATGAGCAATACGATGTTGCAAAGCTCCATCATCGGTCAATAACAATAGACCTTCACTGTCTTTATCTAAACGACCTGCAGGATAGACATGCTTGATGTCAACAAAATCAGCTAGCGTTGATCGTTTATCATCATCTGTAAACTGACACAGCACATCAAACGGTTTGTTGAGTAATACTAAAGTCGACAAGTGTTTATTCCTTTATAGTGCCATTATCACAGCGGGACACGCTGTAACTGCCGCACATACACCATCTAACTGTGTGCGATCTCGAGCAATAATAACAATCTCATAACTGACGTAAGTATTATTTTTACTGGCAGTTTGCTTGCTAGAGGCCCAGTCAGATCGTGGCACCCATTGTTCAACCACTGCTTCTACTGCAGCAATAAAATGTAGCTCATTCTTGCCAAACATTTTGAGAGGAAACTCACAGGGATAGACTAAACCTTGTGCATCTTCACTTTCTTGTTTGGCTGGGTTGAGCGACTGACTTTCAGATGGATTATCAATTTTTGACATCGCTTAGTGTGCCTTCATTGTTTGAAATGCATCATATATTTGACGCCATAATTTACCCGGGTGCGCATTATTCACAGCTTGCCCATTCAATTGGGTGATGGGCAGACATTCCTTAGTGGAGCTAGTTATCCAAATCTCATCTGCTGAGCTCAGACTATCGACGCTCACAGCCTCTTCGATCATGGGGATGTCACACTGCTGACACAACTCAATAACAACATCACGAGTGATACCTGGCAGCACTAAATTATTTTTTTCGGCTGTGAAGACTTGTCCCGCCTGCACCACGAACACATTAGACGATGAACCTTCAAGGACTTGGCCATCACGTATTAAAATGGCTTCATGTGCTTGTTGTTGAACGGCTTGTTGTTTCATCATGACATTCGCTAGCAAACTAGTCACCTTGATATCACATCGATCCCAACGTATGTCCTCAAGTGTCACTGCTGTTAAACCTTGCGTGAGATGAGACTCACTGAGCTTGGGCCATGGGTTCACCATAACAAATATTGTTGGCGCCGCAGACTGGGGGTAAGCATGGTCACGTGCCGCTACACCACGTGTAATTTGGATATAGATAGAGCATTGATCGAACTCATAAGCATTGATTAGTGCTTGAATAATCTCTTGCCACTGTTGATCATTATGTGAAACCTGTATGCCGATCTGATCTAAGCTACGTGCTAGTCTCTTTAAATGTCTAGCCAATTGAAATGGCTTGTTGCCATAAGCTGGGATCAACTCATAAACACCGTCACCAAAGATAAAGCCCCGATCGAGCACAGAAATTTTGCACTCTTCCAGCGCCATATAGTCCCCATTGAGATAAGCTAGGCTCATTCAAAGAAACCCTTCACATAGTCACTTAACTTACGCATCAGACTGCCTTCATCAATACTTTGCAATGCCACCAAATCGTATTCAATGTTGTCATGTTCTGTCACCGCAATGATGACTTTACCTAATACCTGACCTTTTTCGATTGGTGCCTCCAGACGAGTAGGCAGTTCTAAATGAGGTTGTATATCTTTGTAGCGTCCACGCGCCAATGTAATCACCACATCTTCAGCTACCCCTAGTTGAATCTCTTTCTCCTCACCATACCAAACACGTTTAGTGATTAAAGTTTGTTGATTATCATAAAGGCTATGCGTTTCAAAAAATCTAAACCCATAATTGAGTAAAGATTGTGATTGGGTGACGCGCGCATTACTCGACGGCGCACCGAGAATGACTGACGTCAAACGCATGCCATCTCGGAGCGCGGAAGAAGCCAAGCAATACTTGGCGGCATCAGTATGTCCAGTCTTCAAGCCATCTACTGAGGGGTCTCGCCATAATAGGCGATTACGATTCTTTTGAGTGATATTGTTGTATGTATATTCCTTCACAGAATAGCGCTTATATTGCTCGGGAAAATCACGAATAATGGCTGTGCTCAAAGCCGCAATATCACGTGCTGTTGTATAGTGCTGCTCATGAGTCAATCCAGTCGCATTCATAAAATGCGAGCCATTTAGCCCCAACGCTTTGGCTTGTGTATTCATCAAATCAGCAAAGGCAGATTCACTTCCTGCAATGTGTTCAGCCAGAGCAATACTGGCATCATTACCTGATTGCACAATCAAACCTTGCAGCAATTCTTCAATGCTCACATATTTTCCTACTTCGATGAACATTCTAGAACCCGGGGCACGCCAAGCTTTTTCACTCACCAACACTTGATCAGTTAATTCAATATTGCCCTGAGCAAGAGCTTTATAAACAATATAAGCAGTCATCAATTTTGTAATACTGGCAGGATCGTTTCGTTCATCAGCATTTTTTTCAGCAATCACATGCTGGGTATGATGATCGATTAAAATATAACTTTTCGCATTAGTACCAGGTGGCTTAGGGGTCGGTATTGAAGCGGCCCAACTTAATCCGTACACACAACTTAACAGCGTGACGGCTACGATTTTATTTAATTTCATTATATCTATGTTTTTTAATTTTGATGGTTTGCAATCACAGCATAAAAGCTAAGATTGATGATTACGGTGCCAGTGCTTCTGAAAATACAATTTTGTAATCCTGGTGTTGTATTTCATTGAGTTTTAATACAGTAGCATCGGCTTGTGAAACCGTGTCTAACGGCCCTATCCAAACTTTATGTATAACATCCTCAGTATGAGAAAATTGATGCACATCGACTGTTCCCAAATCTAATGAGCGCATCTTTTGGGCAAGTAACTGAGCATTACTCTGCACACCAAACGCTCCCACCTGCACAAATATTTTGAGCTCATCATTAGGCATGCCGTCGTGCTGTGTTTGCTCTTCAACTTGCTCCAAACCTGCTGCCTTCGTTTCTGCTATAGCGATAGCACTCGTCGTTGGGTCTATGGCTCGCACCTCAACGTAACCGGTACCACGTGACACTATGCCTAGCTGGGTAGCCGCTGTGTAGGATAAATCAATGATTCGATTATCATGAAAGGGCCCTCGATCATTAATCCTTACAATGATTGAGCGCCCATTGGTTTTATTAGTCACTCGTGCATAGCATGGAATAGGCAGAGTCTTGTGAGCGGCGGTGATTTTATACATATCATAAGTCTCACCACTAGAAGTTCGCTTACCATGGAATTTCGGTCCGTACCATGAAGCGATACCCTCTTCGACATAACCTTTAACTGTAGGCAATGTGTAATAGCGTTTTCCAAAAACAACATAAGAAGGTGGATTACCGTATTTACTCTTAGGTTCATTCTTAGGCACAACCTTACCATTGGTATCGACCATTTCTGGCGCCGGTTCAACCGCTTTAGTCTGTTGTGAAATTTTAGTTGAACAGGCATTTAAAAGCAGCACCGAGACGCACACCACTAAAATACTTCGCAAAGTGTTGCTCATTACTGAATGGCTTGAGATGAACTCCATCGTCCCATTATTTCCTTACTAAGTTGATAAACAGCCATAGCATACATATGACTATGGTTATAACGCGTAATGACATAAAAATTGTGTTCTCCCAACCAATACTCTTGGGCATTTTTCTGATTTAGAACAATCAAAGATACTAAACCATCAGACTCTCCACTCACATCAAAACCCATCTGTTGAAGTGCTTGCAAGGAATATGATGGCTTGAGTTTATTTTTCACATCAATCTGTGTGGGGTCACCTGTAAACTGCATAGGTTGGGTGACAGCCTGCCCATACTTCCAACCGTGTTGTTTAAAGTAATTCGCCACACTAAAAATAATATCTCTAGGACTTTCCCATAGATCACGTTTACCATCATCATCTCCATCCACTGAATAATGACGATAACTACTGGAAATAAATTGACCTAAGCCCATTGCACCCGCATAAGAACCATATAAGGCGCTCGCATCTAAACCTTCTTCACGACACAGCAATAGATAATGCTTTAACTCTGAGCGAAAGAACTTAGAGCGAGTCGGCCCAAAACCCAAAGTCACCAAGCTATCAAATACAGGATGCTTACCTGTATGTTTACCAAAATAAGTTTCAACACCAATGATAGAAACGATGATTTCAGCTGGCACTCCGTATTTTTGTTCTGCTTCAGCCAAGATAGTGGCATGTTGATTCCAGAACTTGACCCCATTTTTTATGCGTGATTGCGTCACAAAAATAGGTCGATATTGATGCCACTGCTTCTTGCGTTCAGCCGGTGCTTTGATCGCTTTTGCCACCTGCTTTTGCTCTTTGACACGCTTGAATAACGCTTCTAGTTCAGCCTGAGGATAATCGTGTTCCTCCACCATGGCTTGGATAAAATCCTTCACATCTTGGCGTTCATAATACGAGGCCGCCCAAGTTGTCGTTGACAATACCAGTAGCAAATTAATGAGTATGAATCGTTTCAATGGCCTAACAACTTTTTATGAGAATGAATTGACATGAGCACTCCAAACATAGCTAACAACGTTACCATAGAGGTACCCCCGTAGCTAATCAATGGCAATGGTACTCCCACTACCGGTAACAAGCCCGATACCATGCCAATATTAACAAATACGTAAGAGAAAAAGGACAAGCTAATTGCTCCACCCAATAATCGGGCATAACTACTTTGCGCATTAGCGGCAATGATCAAACCTCGCACAATAATAATCAGATATAGCAATATCAGCATAGAGGCGCCAATAAAGCCGAATTCTTCACTAAACACCGAGAATATGAAGTCTGTGGAACGCTCAGGTACAAAATCTAAGTGTGACTGAGTACCATCAAACCAGCCACGCCCATATACCCCTCCTGAACCTATAGCGATTTTGGATTGAATAATATGGTAGCCCGCACCCAATGGATCTCTCTCCGGATCCAACAATGTCAATATTCTGACACGCTGATAATCGTGTAATAAGTAGTTCCAAAATACAGGTGCGGCAGCCATCGTCAAACCCATCAGGACAGCAATTAGCCGATAGCTAATACCTGCTAGAAATATTACAAACAAACCTGTTCCCGTGACTAATATGGCGGTACCCAAATCTGGCTGACGTATAATCAGTATCACCGGAAAAAGCACAATCACAAAAGCAATAGTAATGCTTTTCAGACTCGGCGGTAATGACATCCCAGAAAAATACCAAGCCACCATCATGGGTAAGCATATCTTCATTAACTCAGAAGGCTGAAAGCGAATAAAGCCAAGATCCAGCCAGCGTTGTGCACCCTTACTCATATCACCGACAGCCAGCACCAGTAACAATAAAACCACACCCAAGAGGTACAACCAAAAAGACCATTTACGAAATTGTTCTACAGGGATTTGGGCGAATACCAATAAGCCGACAAACCCAATCAGTAAGCGTATACATTGACGTTGCACCAGATCGATATCACCGCCACTGGCGCTGTATAAAACCATCAAACCGCTCAGGCTTAATATCACCAAAGCCATAAATAGCATCGCATCAATCTTTAGAAAATCATAGATAATACGAAACGGATGCTCATATAAGTCTGACTTAATGGCTGGCAAGGTACTTTTCCCTAAGTAGATAACTATCGATTAACTGGCGGGCTATGGGAGCTGCTGTGATGCTTCCACCTCCACCATTTTCCACTATCACGGCAAGTGCTATTTGTGGATTTTCTACTGGCGCGAATGCGACGAATAAAGAATGATCACGCAGGTTTTCAGGCACTGTTTCTTCATCGTACTCGGCATCTTGAGCAATACTAAACACTTGAGCGGTACCCGTCTTACCTGCCATGTTATAAGCTATCCCTTTCGCGATGGCGCGCGCGGTACCATGTGGTGCATGTATTACATCCTGCATGGCTTGTGTGATTACTTGCCAATGCCGAGTATCACCGACTTCAACAGCCGCCATAGGAACTGGAGCAACTGGCTGCCAGCCCTCCTCACCGACAGTGCGTGTTGCTTTAACCATACGTGGTTGATACGTCTGACCTTGAGTAGCCAGATGAGAGGTCATCATGGCCAATTGTAATGGGGTTGCAAGCATATAACCTTGC
>CBFHSW010000052.1:0-11589 GCA_965658595.1 Gammaproteobacteria bacterium
AAATGAATAAGGGTTACAGTGTTGTGATTCCAGCTTATAACGCTGAGCACACACTTGCAGATGCATTGTCATCGATCCTTGCTCAATCATCTCCTGCGCAAAATATTATTGTAGTAGATGATGGCTCTGATGATAATACCGCACAGGTTGCCCGCTCCGCTGATGGCAATATAACGGTGATTAAGCAGCAAAATAAAGGTTGTGGCGCAGCCACTAATGCTGGGCTCGCTGTTGTCAAAACTGAATATTGTGCATTCCTTGATGCGGATGATATCTGGCGGCCACATAAAGCTGAGATACAACTTCAAATGCTTGCTGAGCATAATGAGATATCAATGCTATGTGCGCAAGTGCGTACCTTTAGAGAAATTTTTGATCAAGCAGAGATTGAAGCTTCTACCCAAACACCGGTCGATTTATGGGGACGTACAACCATGATGATACGCACTCAAGATGCTTTACAGATTGGAGACGTCATTGATCCAATCGGTGGACGTGGTGATATGGTTGACTGGATGGCTAGAGGAAAAGATTTAGGCTTCAAGTATCATATGCAAAATCAGGTCTTAGCCTATCGAAGAATACGCAAAGGCAGTTTATCTTATGGCCGTGATAAGGATAAAGATAAAGGTTATTTGCAAGTCATAAAGTTGGCATTAGAGCGAAAGCGAGCTCAGCAAAGTCGCTCTTAATAGTGAGTATAAAATAATATGTCAGAGTTTTTACTCAAACACATTACTCGACGCGTAACGCCCAATGCAGAACTCTCGGCATTGATCAGTATTGCAAGATTGCCTGATGCCCAAGCGCTTGAGGTTTGGACTGAGTGGTGCCAGCAACATAATCTCGACGATATCAATTGGCAGGTACACAAAGTACTTGCGCGTATCGGCACAAAAATTTCACACATCGCTCCCGAATGTTCTTATCAGCCACGTGTAGAGGGTTTAACTAAAGCGCATTGGACACATTCTCAGCTTATGCTCCGAGCCTCACGGCAAGGTTTGAAGATTTTGATCGATGCATCTATACCAGTGATGTTGCTTAAAGGGGCTGCTGCTTCCTATACAAATTCAGTTGCTACTTCGCGAGTATCAGATGGTGCGCATGTTATGAGTGATATGGATGTGTTAGTGCCAAGAATGCTTTATCCGAAAGCAATTCATGTTTTATATGGGGCAGGTTGGCGATGTAAAGAATCAGTAGAAATGAGTGCGATACGATGGCGTTTTTCACCAGGCGTGAATGTATATAAGTCTCCCCATGGAGATTTGGATGTTCACCATCAACCTATTCATGGAGCCTATGTTAGTCAGTCTGTGCTTGATCGATGTTGGCAGCGTGCCCAAATAATTAATTACCATGGTTTATCAGTCAGAATACCGGCCATAGCTGATCAGATTGTTTTTGCAGCCAGTCATGCAGCATGCAAATCGAGACTAGAAGATTGTTCTGCTAGTTGGGTGTTTGACCTGCAGCAATTACTTACCCATAGAGATCACCAGGAAAATTACCATACAGATGTGCAGGCGGATGACTTACTTAATAGTGCCTGTGAGTTTAATCAATTATTGGCGCTCAGAGCATGTATTAAATATCTAGTCTCGATTAATCCGGATCAACACCTGCAAAATTTACTTGCTAATCTTATGCAGCCCGCACTGGGTATATTTTCCTATTTGGAGTTTAACCGTCACTCACTTGCACCACGATCGAGAATCATTGCACGATATTTGTTACCAGTGATGTCTGCTATGAATGCATTTTTTAATATGCGGCCTAGCAATTCTTCATCAGCTTATGGAGGTGAAAATAAATGGGATGTGATTAATAAGTTAAAGCCTGTAAAGCAAGCACCAAAGAAATTGTTTGCATTAGCTCTTCCAGAAGAATGTAAGCGTAATCAGAACCGACATGAAGTTGTGTGTCGTTTGCCTGAGAGTGCAACGCGGCTTAAAAATCTGCGATGTTACATTGAAATTGAATCATATTCTGCTCATAAGGGTCGATATAAATTAGATATTGCTATTAATCATGAAGCCTGTGCACGTCTCAATTGTCATGTCACAGGTCAACAGCAGTCAAATATAATCAGGTTTTGTGTGCCCATCACTGCTGATATACAAATAATAACAATAGAGGCCATCTCAAAATACACGCTCACAGCACAGGCTACAGCACAGCAGTGTCATGAATGGCAGCCACTGAGATTTAATATAAAAAATATGTTTATTTGCTAAACTCGATGGCACCATCATTCAGAATCGCTTGTATCTGATCACCAGCGACAAACTCTCCTGCTAATATTAACTTTGCTAATGGTTGTTCAATCAGTTCGACAATCGCTCTTTTTAGTGGACGTGCTCCATAGGCTCGATCAAATCCGCGTTGGGTAATTAAATTCATAGCGTCTTCACTGACATTCAGTATTAACTCGCGTGTCGCTAGACGTGAGTTTAAAGCGATTAGTTGTATGCGTGTAATGGCTGCGATTTGTTGTTCACCAAGAGGTTTAAAAATAACTGTTTCATCAATACGATTTAGAAACTCTGGTCTGAACACATGTCGTAGATCTTCTTCTAGTAGATGACGTAAGTTTTCCTCATAGTCTGAAGAATCTTCCATTAATTCTTGAGAGGCTGCTGTTAGGATTTTGTCACTAGCAATATTGGATGTCATCACGATCACGGTATTGCGAAAGTCTACTGTGCGACCATGGCTATCAGTTAAGCGCCCATCATCAAGTACTTGTAAAAATAAATTAAACACATCTGGATGCGCTTTTTCAATCTCATCAAACAAGATAACACTATAGGGTTTGCGTCTGACAGCTTCTGTGAGTATGCCGCCCTCTTCGAAACCAACATAGCCTGGAGGTGCGCCGACTAAACGCGATACTGAATGCTTTTCCATATATTCAGACATGTCGATACGGATCATGGCTTCTTCACTATCAAATAGAAATTCAGCTAATGTTTTACATAACTCTGTTTTACCAACACCAGTAGGACCCAGCATTAAGAAAGAACTATTGGGGCGGTTTTGTTCCGATAAACCAGCACGTGATCGACGTATAGCATTAGCTACGGCACTCACTGCATTGTCTTGTCCTACTACGCGCTCACTCAATTGTTGTTCCATTAGTAATAGCTTCTCTTGTTCGCCGCTTAACATTTTACTGACTGGGATGCCTGTCCAGCGTGACACAACATCTGCAATTTCTTCACTATCAACTTTATTGCGCATGAGAGTTGTTGATTGTTCATCTGAGGCGGGCGCATCAGCTATTTGTTTCTCTAACTCAGGAATAATGCCATATTGTAATTCTGACATTTTGCCCAGATCACCCTCACGATGAGCCAGTTCTAGGGCAGTGCGTGCTTCATCAAGCTGTTCTTTTAGATGTTGAACGCCTTGTAAAATGGCTTTGTCATTACGCCATATTTGTTCTAATTCTGAATACTCACGTTCATGCTCATCAATTTGCTTTTGTAAGTCTTGTAAACGTTGTTGAGAAGCTTTGTCTTGCTCTTTTTTCAGTGCTTCACATTCTATTTTCAATTGTATGAGGCGTCGTTCTAAACGATCCATCTTTTCGGGTTTAGAATCCATTTCCATGCGAATCTTAGAACCTGCTTCATCAATTAAATCGATAGCCTTATCAGGTAACTGACGATCTGCGATATATCTATGTGACAAAGTAGCGGCTGATACGATAGCAGGATCAGTAATTTCAATGCCATGATGAATTTCATAACGTTCTTTGAGTCCGCGTAGGATGGCAATAGTATCGATGACGTTCGGCTCATCGACAATAATTTTTTGAAAACGTCTTTCTAGTGCAGCGTCCTTCTCCATATATTGTCGATACTCATCCAGAGTAGTCGCACCCACACAATGTAATTCACCACGTGCCAGAGCGGGCTTCAGCATATTGCCCGCATCCATAGCGCCTTCTGATTTTCCGGCACCCACTAGCATATGGATCTCGTCTATAAACAGAATGATTTGGTCTGGTTGTGTCGATAAATCTTTGAGTACTGCTTTTAGACGTTCCTCGAACTCACCACGAAATTTTGCACCAGCAATCAAGGCGCTTAGATCTAAAGAAAGTAAGCGTTTATTTTTCATGCCTTCAGGTACTTCACCATTAATGATGCGTTGGGCAAGGCCCTCAATAATAGCTGTTTTACCTACACCTGGTTCACCTATTAGGACGGGATTATTTTTTGTGCGGCGTTGCAAAACTTGTATTGCACGTCTAATTTCATCATCACGACCGATGACAGGATCTAATTTATTCCCTCTAGCTTGTTCAGTAAGGTCGATAGTATATTTATCCAGTGCTTCACGTTGTTCTTCTGCACTTTGTGAATCAACCTGATGAGATTTTCGAATATTATCTATCGCTGACTGTACGACGCTTTTATCTATTTTCAGTTGTTTAAAAGCTAGTCCTAACTCACCTTTTTCATCAAGTACGGCTAGAGCAAATGTTTCTGTAGCTATAAATTTATCTTGCCATTGTTGTGAGATTTTTTCACAGCGATTCAAACACGCATTAAGGTGTGAGGAAATAGACATTTCACCACTATGTGAAGACAGTCGTGGTAATGACTCTACTATTTGAGTACATGAACTTAACAGCTGGTTGGGCTCTATATTGGCCAGTCTATAAATGGCAGCAACATTACTATTTTCTTGTTTGAGTAAGGCTATGAGTAAATGAACAGGCTCTATCTGTGTATGATCAGATTGCACAGCTAATGATTGTGCTTCTTGTAACGCGTGTTGAAAGCTATGAGTACATTTATCTATTTGCATGGGTCTTGCCTTATTTGCAATGAATCTACCAATTAGATTTGGGCGTCAAGCAAATAATTCAAGGGTACTTATGTGATTTCGGGTATGAATTTTTTACAAATGTTATATGAGGTTTGAGTGCTTACTGGTCGTAACAGCACTCAGCCACTGATTGTAGGCGTTTAGCGTTGAGTATCTTGATGCTTTTTTTATCAGCTTGAATAAGACGTTGTTGCCTGAATTTAGTAATTATGCGGCTGACGGTTTCATCAGTAATTCCAAGATAGTTGGCAATTTGGCAACGTGTCATGCTCAGTTCAAATTCATTTGGTGACTGACCGCGTTGTTGTAAACGTACTGATAGATTCATAAAAAATGATGCAGAGTTTTTGCTCTGCATTACTGCGTGCCATGAGAAATAGCATATTTTGATCTTTGCAGATTTCATCACTGAGGAGTCCAATTAATTGGCGTTGTAATCCCTCAACGCGTAAACATAGATTGTGTAACTCAGTGACGCGTAATTCACATACAATAGTGGTATCTAATGCTATTGCAGAACAGCTATGGATCTCGTTATCCATGCCATCCAATCCGAGCAATTCCCCTGGCAAGTGAAAGGCAAGTATCTGTTCATCACCATTTTTTATGGTGATTTTTACAGCAATATTCAAAAGCACTTTTAATGGGAACCTATAAGAGGAATCTCAAATCGACAAGGCTGATTAACTATATCAGCCTTTTTTTATGAATAATATGAGTCTATTTTAATCCTTAATTAATCTATACATGCTCGATAGTTGGAAACAACATCGAAACGAATTAGCCTCACAATGATCTATAGATTGAGAAACTTGAATAATGACCCGTCTAGGGAGCAGCGAAAAAGTGAATCATGGTTTCTTGCAGCTTTCATGATAGTAGGTTGTACGTTTTCAATATTGATTATTTTTTTTGCTTGATGGGAGTCTATATAACAATCTTCACCATAGATCCAATGTATCTGTGAGGTGATATCATAATGTTCTATAGTCTTCCTCAAATCTAATTGCTCTTCAGTAAAGTTTTTATTCATTCTTTCGACAATTTTTGGATAGGATATTTTTCTATTTTTTAGATTCTTGTGACTGATATCACCCATACCCGAGAAACATATAATATTATTTGCTTGCATTTTTAATCCATAATTGACAACGCCATAGCTCCCCAGCGAATAACAAAGAAGCGTTAATTTTTGAGTATTATATTTTTCACATAAGCTGTTGAGATATTGCAGACTATCTTCAAAACTATTTCCGTGCTGTTGAAATCCATTCATTCCGCTGAGACCTTGGTTGTCATGGCAAGTAATAAGATTGGTATTTTGTGATGCGAAGTACCGATCTATAGTCTCAATGGGTATGAGGCCAAAGGCATCTGATTTCTCAAGAAATAATATAACTGTACGACCAGATTGAGTGTCAGCACTATAATTAATTTCTTGATCTAAATTGTAATTAATTAAAGGTCGCTTACAGTCTTTCTCTGGGCTGTTAAGCTGAACTAAATACTGACATGCTTCCTGTAAGAATATTTTTTCATCTGATGTATAAGAAATATTAAGATCTCGAATAAGTTGTAAAAGTGTCTTGTGCACAAAAGATGAATCTGGTGCTGAAAGTATGAGTCTTGCTAGCGGTAGGAGAGGTATTTTTTTACGCGCTTTTTTGATCAAAAATTTCTTGAGTACTCTTGTGAATTGCTGAGTGTTATTTTTGAGTAACGAACATATCGCTAAATATAAGTAACTGCTAACACGCTTGGGTTGTAGCTTTTGTAATTTTTCACAGGTTTTTTCAGCTTGATGATAGTTGCCATTATCAAAGTAATATTCAGTCAGTGCTGATAAGATTCGAGGATTATCTTCGTTATGAGTGTCGAGTACTTCATACAGCTCTAGCTGATCTATGAATGTAGCGCTTTTCCATAACTTTCTTATATTGCTTGGCCACTTGGATTGGGGTATGCCTTCTACAATCAATGATGACAAATGATCATATGTTTGTTGATTCTTAGTGAGCATTATTTGAATGTTTTAGCGGTATATTCTATGCACATGATCTGCGATGCTACAGAGTAATTCATAACTGAGCATGTTGGCAGCATTAGCAACTTCATGCACACTAATATCTTGTCCCCACAACTCTACCTCATCACCTATCTCAACTTCCACATCGCTGACATCGACAGTAATCATATCCATGGATACACGACCGACTACAGGTGCATGGCTACCATTAATACTGACATTAGTTTCACTTGATAAATTGCGTGGATAACCATCTGCGTAACCTATAGCAACAACAGCCACGCGCATATCATGTGGACAGGTATAGGTTCCACCATAACCGATAGTATCTCCTGTGCTCATCTGTTTGATGGAGATAACGGGTGCGAATACTGACATAACCGGTTTAAGATCCGTTAAGTCTGGATGTGATTGATCAGACTGAAAAGGTGACACTCCATATAAACATAGACCCGGTCGCACCCAGTCATAGAGTGTTTTAGAGTAAGCGATACTCGAAGCTGAGTTAGCCGCACTGCATTCACATTCAGGATGACGTTGTGAAAATTTTTCAAAACAGTGGCGTTGTTTTTCCATTTTCATATCATCCAGCATGTCTGCGTTGGCAAAGTGTGTCATCAAACGTATCTTGCTGACATGTTTTATCTGCTGTAACTGTTCGAACGTATCTTCAACTTGAGACTCCTGAAAACCTAGTCGACCCATACCTGTATCTATCTTCAGCCAGACCTGAATAGATTGTTTGAGTGCGAGAGACTTTAATATTTTCACCTGATGTGGGCTATGCACAACAGTTTGAATATTGGAGTCTGCAATCTGTTGTAGCTCTTTTGCATTCTTGAATCCTTGTAAGCATATTATTGGATGTAGAATACCAGTTGATCGCAGTGTTAATGCTTCATCAATACAAGCTACGGCAAAGGCATCTGATTGGCTCAAAGCTTTGGCGGATTGAGCTAAACCATGGCCATAAGCATCTGCCTTCACTACAGATATTACTTTGGCATCTTGTGTAAAAGAACGAAGTAGCTGAAGGTTATGCGTGAGATGGTCTAGCTGTATAACGGCGTAGGCCGATCGTCTCATGAGGGCATCTCGGGAATATGAAATTCGGGGGCGTAGTTTTCGAAGCGTGTAAATTGGCCCATGAAAGTTAATCGAGTTTTAAAAATAGGTCCATTTCGTTGCTTGGCTACAATAATTTCGGCGGTGCCTTTATCAGGACTCTCATCATTATAGACTTCATCACGATAGATAAAGGTAATGAGATCGGCATCTTGCTCAATTGCACCTGACTCACGTAAGTCTGACATCACTGGGCGTTTATCTGTGCGTTGCTCTAGGCTACGATTGAGCTGTGATAGCGCAATGACTGGAACATCTAACTCTTTAGCAAGCGCTTTCAAAGATCGAGAAATTTCAGACACATCATTAGTACGGTTCTCAGTGCTGCCAGTAATTTGCATGAGCTGTAAGTAATCAATCACAATCAAAGATAAGCCGTGCTCACGCTTGAGGCGGCGTGCTCGAGCGCGAATCTCAGTAGGACTCAAAGCGGCGCTATCATCGATAAATAATTTAGCCTCAGATAGTATCGATACTGTGCTACTAATATTGCGCCATTGTTCTTCATTTAGACTACCCGTTCTCAAAGCTTGTGCATCAACACGTCCCATTGACGACAACATACGCATGGTCAATTGATGGCTGGGCATTTCCATGCTGAATACAGCAACAGAAGCTTGTCGAGTGATGATGGCGTCTTCAATCATGTTCATGGCAAAACTGGTTTTACCCATAGAGGGACGTCCAGCCACAATGATAAGATCTCCATTTTGTAAGCCTGAAGTGTTTTTATCAAAATCATCAAAGCCAGTGGGAAGGCCAGTGATAGCATCACCACGCTCACACAATTCATTGATCTTCTCGACCGTGGTATTGAGTAACTCTTTCATGCCTTTGAAACCACTCAACTGACGTGCGCCATGATCACCGATCTGGAAGATTTTCTTTTCAGCAATGTCGAGTAGTTGATTGCTATTCAAGCCCTCAGTTTGATAGGCAGAACCAGCAATTTCAGTTCCTGTGAAAGCGAGTTGTCGTAGTATAGATTTTTCTCTAACAATTTCTGCATAGGCAGCAATATTAGCAGCGGTAGGTGTTTCTTTGGCTAAGGTTGCCACATAAGCGGTGACATTCTTTTGATTGATATTATCTTGATCTGACTGTTTGATTTTGTCAGCCAGTGTTACCACATCAAAGGGTTGGTTATTGTATGCAAGGTCTGCAATAGCACGGAATATCACACGATGATCAAATAGATGGAAATCATCTTCATTGATTTTATCAGCAACTAAATCCCAGCTATTATTTTCAAGCATGAGGCCGCCCAGCACGGCTTGCTCGGCTTCCATAGAATAGGGTGGAGTACGCAACGACTCTGCGCTGGGCGCAGAGTATTCTGAATCTTGTCCTAACTCACTCACTGCGTGTAATGATCGAGTGGATGTTCCAACTTACTCTTCAGGAACAATCTTAATTGTGATAGTAGCGTTTACATCTGTGTGTAAATGCAATTCAACTTCGAATTCGCCAATTGTGCGGAAAGCACCATCAGGCATACGAAGCTCACGTTTTTCAACTTCATGGCCGGCCTGAGTAAGCGCTTCTAGCACGTCAATATTGTTGACTGAACCAAATAGTTTACCCTCTGAAGCTTCTTTAGCAGGAATAGTGATCTCTACGCCATCTAGCTTAGTCTTACGAGTTTCCGCTTGAGTGAGAATCTCAGCTGCCTGTGCTTCAAGTTCAGCGCGGCGTGCTTCAAATTCTGCAATATTGTCGGCGGTGGCAAATTTAGCTTTTCCCTGTGGGATAAGATAGTTGCGAGCATAGCCTGAACGGACACTGACTTTGTCGCCCAGCGCGCCTAGATTTTCTACTTTAGATAATAAAATGACGTCCATTGGTTTTCCTTATTGATTCTTTATATTAATTCTTTATATCAGTTAATTTTGTCGCGTAAGGCAAAGAAAGTCTCAGCTAAGCCTAATATAACGATGATTAATATGGCTTGTGGTACAAAAATCACAATCAAGTAGCTCATTATTAACCATAGTTTGTTATTTGTCATGCCAGCACATAGGGTATGAATCACATTCATTCCTTGTATGCAGAACAGGATGGTCACAATTCCACTGAGTTGAGCCAGATAGCTGGATTGTAGGACAATCGCTGCTGTAATCAGACCCAGTGATAGCAAAGCTAAAACTTTGCCTAAACGCAAATTTTTAAAATCTTCTTTATATTGTTGGCTGTCCTCAGCCACACAGTAGAGCCAGTGGCCTACAAAAATCAGGCTGCTGTGCACCAACACCATAGACATAATCATTATGCCCGTCATATATTGAGAAATCGTCTGTATATTGGCTAAACCTTCATCCCTGGGCATGGCGCTAGATTGCAACATGGGCTCAAACATTTGTGTCAGGGCTTGTTGCCAAAATAACGCGCTGTTAGGAAATAACACATCTATCAATATAAAACTCACAACCCCCAACAATGCCGAGGCTTGCAAGGTAATAGCGAGTGACTGACTTGCTCTGAAAACACTTGCCAGTAGTAAGCTGGGCGTTAATTGGGCCAACGCTGCATACAGTCCAATCATAGGATTACCCAACACAAAGAAACAAGCCGCGGCTAGGGCTAATGCTGTCATTAGCACTACCTGCATCGCATTTCTGATACCTGCGTGTAATGTCACACTGACTAATACCGCACCACTCACAATGGAGCCTAATGGAAAGATTAAGGCCAGCGCTAAGAAACCAAAAATTATACCAAAAGCTTGGAATCTTCCAGATAATGTAAACAGCGAAAAATTCTTAATCATGTGTATCCTGCCACATCTCAGCGTGAGCAGATTCGATTGCGACCACTCTCATGATCGCAATGCTCTGTTTAGTGTTGATCGCTATATGGTAACAACGCTAGGTATCGTGCACGTTTCACAGCAGTTGTGAGTTGACGCTGATACTTAGCTTTAGTTCCTGTAATACGGCTAGGAACAATTTTTCCAGTTTCAGTGATGAAATCTTTTAACAAATCGATATCTTTATAATCAATGTGCTTTATGCCTTCTTCAGTAAAACGGCAATATCTTCTTCTACGGAAATATTTAGACATGATTATTTTTCCTCTTCAGTAGTCGTTTCTGCTGCGCTAGCAGGGGCTTCGCTGGCGGTTTCTTCAGGCGTGCTGGCTGCTTCTGCAGGTTTTTCTTCAACCGCATCGGCGTTGGCTGTATCGGTATTCTCTGAAGATGTGTCTTTAGCGCTAGGCTTAGTTTCACGTTCTTTGTCTTTTTCCAGTGACTTGACCATCGGCGATGGTTCAGTGATAGCACTTTTGCAAGTCAGTACCATGTGACGCAAAACGGCATCATTGAAGCGGAAAGCACTCACAAGCTCATCAAGTGTTTCTTGATTAGTTTCGATATTCATCAAAATGTAGTGGGCTTTAAGAATTTTATTGATTGGATAGGCAAGAATACGACGTCCCCAATCTTCTTGACGATGAACTTTACCATTGCCGCTTTCGATCATGCTGCAATAGCGTTCTACCATGGCGCTAACCTGGTCGGATTGGTCCGGATGGACCAAAAATACGATCTCATAATGTCTCATAGTGTCTCCTTATGGACTAAGTCCTCCTGAATT
>CBFHSW010000053.1:0-11991 GCA_965658595.1 Gammaproteobacteria bacterium
AGGAAGCGATTAAGATTGAGTGATTGAAAAAAGAGAAGTATTAAGATGTTTGAAAATTTAACTAAACGACTATCAGACACGGTAGGCAAGCTGCGTGGTCAAGGTCGATTAACAGAAGATAATATTCAAGACGCGCTCAGAGAAGTGCGTATGGCACTTCTAGAAGCCGATGTGTCTCTACCGGTGGTGAAATCCTTTATTGAACGGGTGCGCACTACAGCGGTAGGTAAAGAGGTGGTTGAAAACATCACTCCAGGGCAGGCCTTCATTAAAGTGGTGCAAGATCAGCTTGTGCATCTGATGGGAGATGAGAACGAGGGTCTGCAGCTGAATGCTCAGCCGCCTGCGGTAGTGCTGGTAGCAGGGTTACAGGGGGCGGGTAAAACCACCAGTATTGCCAAATTATGTAAGCGTCTTTCTGATCAGCAAAATAAAAAAATCACTGTTGTCAGTTGTGATATTTATCGACCAGCAGCGATTAAGCAGCTGGAAACACTGGCCAATCAGGTGGGTGTGAATTTCATCCCCAGTGAAATCACACAAACGCCTTTGCAAATCGCTCAACATGCTATCCAGCAGGCTGAGCTTAATCACAGTGACATCTTGTTTGTCGATACAGCAGGTCGTTTGCACGTAGATGAGCAGATGATGGATGAAATTCGTGAACTACACGCAGCGGTTAATCCGATAGAAACTTTATTTGTGGTCGATAGCATGAGTGGTCAAGATGCTGCTCTGTCTGCCAAAGCTTTTAATGAAGCGTTGCCATTAACCGGAGTGATACTCACTAAGACCGATGGTGATGCACGCGGTGGTGCAGCGTTATCTGTGCGTGAGATTACTGGTAAGCCGATCAAATTTTTGGGGACAGGTGAAAAGATAGATGGTCTGGAGCCATTTCATCCAGATCGAGTCGCGTCACGTATATTGGGTATGGGAGATATTGTCTCCTTGGTTGAGGAAGCTCAACAAAAGGTTGATCATCAGGAAGCTGACCGTTTAGCTAAGAAAATAAAAAGTGGAAAAGGTTTTAGCCTCAATGACTTGCGTGCTCAGCTGACGCAAATGCAAGGTATGGGAGGCATTGGCAGTATGCTTGATAAACTGCCCGGTACCGGAGCGATGTCTGAGGCACTCAAAGCCAAAGCGGATGATAAGTCTGTCACTCATATGGTTGCTATCATTGACTCCATGACCCGCAAAGAGCGTCGTTATCCTGACCTCATTAAGGCCTCTAGAAAAGTGCGTATTGCTAAAGGAGCGGGCCTACAGGTTCAGGATGTCAATCGTTTACTTAAGCAACACACGCAAATGAGTAAAATGATGAAGAAGTTCTCTAAAAAAGGTGGAATGAAGAATTTCATGCGTTCTATGCAGGGTAAAATGCCACCTAATATGCCTATGTAACGAAGATAGGCGGTTTTTAATCAGATTTCAGCGAGAATTTGGTGTGTTACCAAATTGAGAGCCGTTCTATGCTTCTCAGCTGATTGAGGCTAATAATCTGATTGGGTGGCCTGTTTTGTGATGAGAAAGACGGAAATATCTTCTAGGGAGATAAATTAAGCCCAAAACACACTTAAAACCTCCCCACAGGCTTTTATTTCTCTCATAATTACGTACAATGCCATCCCCACTACCGGAAGTAGTGATAACAGTGAATCAATCTTTATAAAGAATTAATGTATGGTTAGTATTAGATTAGCTCGTGGTGGCGCAAAGAAGCGTCCTTTTTATCATGTAGTTGTAACTGACTCGCGCAAGCGCAGAGACAGTGGCTATATTGAGCGTTTAGGATATTTCAATCCGCGCGCTACTGGTCAAGAGACTCGTTTACACCTTGATTTAGAACGTGTTAAGCATTGGCAAGGTGTGGGAGCACAACCTTCTGCACGTGTTGAAACTCTTCTCAAAAGTCTTGAGTCTGCCGCTGAGTAATTCAGTCAGGCACGTGTTGACCATTGGCTGAGTCAGCCAACAATAATGAAAGAATACTATTAGGCCATATAAGTGGCCTTTTTGGTGTGAAAGGTTGGGTCAAAGTATTTTCATATACTGATCCGCGTGAGCAGATAGCCCAATACAAGCAATGGTACTTGGGTAGCCAACAAGGTGAAGCCATCAAGCTAGAAGCCGGGCAGGCTCATCAAAAAGGAGTCATTGCTAAGCTCGCAGGTATCGATGATAGAGATCGTGCTGCGGCGATAGTTAAACAAGACATCTGGGTGGATAAAAGTGATTTACCTGAGTTGTCAGAAAACGAATATTATTGGCATGATTTGATTGGTTGCTCAGTCAGTGATAGCACAGGCAGTATCATAGGAACAGTCCATGATCTGATCGAAACCGGTGCCAACGATGTGTTAGTGGTAGTAGCTGATACAGCAGAGAATAAAACAGAACATCTTATCCCTTATATTCAGGGGCAGGTGATCAAGTCCATTGATTTGGACAGACAACAGATACGTGTGGAGTGGGACTTAGACTACTAATAAGTCATCCCAGGGCAACCATGAAGAAAATGCGTTTTGATGTGATCACACTTTTTCCTGAAATGGTGGAGAATATCCAACAGTTCGGAGTAGTAGGCAGGGCTTTATCAGCACAAATAGCCGAGTGTCATTGTCATAATCCACGTGATGACGCACTACAAGAAAATGGTCGTATTGACGACCGACCTTACGGGGGAGGCCCTGGAATGGTAATGCAGTACCAGCCATTACAGTCCACTGTAAACAGATTAAAACATGGATCAAATCACGCTATAGTGGTGTATTTGAGTCCACAGGGTAAAAAGCTAGATCAAGCCAGCATCAGGGCATTATCTGCTCACGATCATTTGATATTGTTATGTGGTCGTTACGAAGGGATAGACGAACGCTTGTTGCATGATATGGTCGATGAGGAATACTCCTTGGGTGACTATGTGATTAGCGGCGGAGAACTAGGCGCGATGGTGTTAATTGATGCTATCATTCGCACACTACCGGGTGCCTTGGGCGATGAACAATCAGCTGTTCAAGATTCGTTTGAATCAGGATTGCTAGATTACCCCCATTATACTCGGCCGGAATCCGTTGAAGGACAGCCGGTGCCTCAGGTGTTACTGAGTGGTGATCATAGTAAGATCGCTGAATGGAGATTAAAGCAGGCATTAGGTCGGACTTACTTAAGACGTCCAGATTTAATGGCTGAGTACCAAATGAGTGATCATGAAAAACGATTACTTGATGAATTTTTAGCTGAGAATAGCTGCAATAGTGAGAAATAAGTTATGAGTAATATAATTAGTGAAAGAGAAGAACAACAGATTCGTTCTGATCTTCCTGACTTTGTTCCGGGTGACACAGTGGTCGTCCAAGTACGAGTGAAAGAGGGTGATCGTGAGCGTTTACAGGCTTTTGAAGGGGTCGTTATCGCAAAGCGTAATCGCGGTCTTAATTCTGCATTTACAGTGCGTAAAATATCTCATGGTGAAGGTGTAGAGCGTGTATTTCAAACGCATAGTCCTATGCTCAGTAGTGTTGAAATCAAACGCCGTGGTGATGTACGTCGAGCTAAGCTATATTACTTAAGAGGCCGTACTGGAAAATCAGCTCGTATCAAAGAAAAGCTTGCGCGTTAGACGTTTGCTTATTGATAGATTTAAAAACGCTCCTTTAAGGGGCGTTTTTTTTTTGCCTAACAAAAACATCATGCCATCATTTGATTTTGTAATTACCTCTCCAATAGGTCCGTTAGGCCTTAAATTGTCCTCACGTGGCCTCACGCAGCTCGTGTATTGTGACTCACAACAGGTTCTGCATATGCCTACACAGGGCTTAGCGTTGGAGTTGGCTCAACAGATTGATGCGTACTTCAATTTAGAGCTAAAGCAGTTTGACATTCCTTTAGACGTTCAAGGCACTGATTATCAAAATAAGGTTTGGCGCGAAGTGTCATCGATTCCATACGCACAGGCACTAACCTATGGTGCAATTGCGAAGACTTTGGGCACTGGTGCTAGAGCGGTGGGTAATGCCTGTCGCCGAAATCCCGTGCCGTTAATGATTCCTTGTCATCGAGTAGTTAGGTTGGATCAGATAGGTGGCTACTGTGGGCAAACATCAGGTCAGTCTATGCAGCAGAAAGACTGGTTGTTGCGACACGAGCGTAGTGTGCTAATCTAATCTTAAAGATTAACTATTAAGTATTAACTATTAACAACCTAGAAGGTTATCTATGTCGAGTCAGAATATTACTGCGAGTGGAATTCAGGTGAGATTTTTAGTGGCATTAATCATGGTCTTTGCTGTGTATAACCCACATGGTTACTCCTACTATCATTGGATTGCTCAAGCTATGTTGGAAGAAACGACAGGGGGGTGCCATTACTAATATTCATGGGTGTGGTGTTGTTGATCAGTTTCACAATTTATATTCGAGCGACTCTAAGATCGCTGGGTATGTTTGTACTTGTTCTGGCTAGTGTATTTTTCGCCACACTGGTCTGGTTGTTAATTGATTCTGGGCTTGGCAGTGTAACTAATGCAGCCATTATGCAGGATATATTGTTGTTTATATTGGCAGCCGTGCTTGGAACTGGCATGTGTTGGTCACATATCCGCCGCAGACTTACGGGTCAGTCGGATGTGGATGATATCGACTAAACTTGCAAAGAACTCGTCAACTCCAATTCACAGCATGACTGGATCTCGTTGGATTGGATACTGTCTCAGCGTCTAGTTTAAATAAAAATATTTTCTATGGGATTGAAAATATCCACTAGCGCCACCATATAGCACTCACACGTATTCTAAAGGATTCATTATTATGAGCGCACAAAACAAAGAAACTTTAAAATTTGAATCGGAAGTGAGTCAGGTCCTGCAACTGATGATTCATTCTTTATATTCCAACAAAGAAATCTTCTTAAGAGAATTAATTTCTAATGCTTCTGATGCTTGTGACAAGCTTAGGTTCGAGTCTCTAGCTGATGACAACCTACTCGCAAATGATAGTCAGTTAAAGATTTATATCGGTTATGACAAAGATACTCATACTTTGGTGATTCGTGATAACGGTATCGGCATGACGCGTGAAGAAGTCATTAATAATATTGGTACTATTGCAAAATCAGGAACAAAAGAGTTTTTGCAAAACTTAACGGGTGATCAAGCTAAAGATTCAAATTTGATCGGACAATTTGGAGTAGGTTTCTATTCTGCTTTTATTGTTGCTGATAAGGTTGAACTTAAAACTCGCAGTGCAAGAGCGGATGCAAATGAGGCTGTATTGTGGACTTCTGAAGGTACAGGAGAATATGAACTAGAGTCTGTTGAGTATGAACATCGTGGCACTGAAATCACCTTGCATCTAAAACAAGATGAGCATGATCTGTTGTCTGGATGGCGTTTGCGTTCAATCATCAGTAAGTATTCAGATCATATACCGCTCCCTATAGAGATGTTCAAAGAAGATGAAAAGGGTGAAGCTACTGAGGAGATTGAAATCATTAATAAAGCCTCAGCATTGTGGACGCGCAATAAATCTGAAATCAGCAATGAAGAATACACAGAATTTTATAAGCATGTGGGGCATGACTTTGAAGATCCATTGGCATGGTCACATAATCGTGTAGAGGGTAAGACTGAATATACTTCATTACTCTATATACCGAGTAAAGCTCCATTCGACTTATATGAGCCTAATCAAACACATGGGTTAAAGCTGTATGTGCAACGTGTGTTCATCATGGAAGATGCTGAGAAATTATTGCCTCGTTATTTGCGATTTGCTCGCGGCATTATCGATTCAAATGATTTGCCTCTTAATGTGTCTAGAGAAATCTTACAGAGCAATAAAGTGATTGAGTCGATTCGGTCAGGTTCAGTTAAGAAGCTATTGGGTGTGTTAGAAAAAATGGCCAAAAATGAAGCTGAGAAATACCAGCAATTTTGGTCTCAATTTGGACGTGTGATGAAAGAGGGTCCAGGTGAAGACTTTGCTAACAAAGAGCAAATTGCTGGTTTGCTTCGCTTTGCCTCTACTAACTCTGATCAAGATGAGCAAATAGTCTCTTTAGCCGACTATATCGATCGTATGGGTGATGAGCAAGAGTCTATCTATTACATCACGGCAGACAATTTTAATGCGGCTAAAAACAGTCCGCATCTGGAAATCTTCCGCAAAAAAGGCATCGAAGTTCTATTGATGTCAGACCGTGTCGATGAATGGTTAATGGGTTCATTGAATGAGTTTGACGGTAAGACTTTTGTTTCAGTTGCTAAAGGTGAACTTGATCTAGATAAGTTCTCTGATAGTGATGAAAAAGAAGCACAAAAGAAAACTGAAGAAGAAGCCAGTGATATTGTTGAGCAGATAAAAAACAGCTTGGAAGATAAAGTTGAAGATGTGCGTGTCTCACATCGACTCACATCATCTCCCGCATGTGTGGTATTAAATGAGCAAGATATGGCTCTATATATGCAGCACCTACTCAAGCAGGCTGGACAAGATTTGCCAGAGACCAAACCCGTGTTGGAGATTAATCCACAACATCCGTTAGTTCTGAAAATGAAAGATGAAGCAGATATGGATTTAGTGAAAGAGTGGTCAACACTATTGTTCGAGCAAGCCATTTTGGCTGAAGGTGGGCAGCTAGAAAATCCTGCTGAATTTGTTACTCGCTTAAATAAAATCATCGTCGATTTTGCAGCCTAGTATTTACTTATTCATGAAGTAGCGTTAGGAATGACAGACACTCCACAAACTTGGTGGCACAAACCATTGCGTGACTTAAGTCATGAGCAATGGGAAGCTTTGTGTGATGGTTGTGGAAAGTGTTGTATGGCGAAGTTACAAGATGAAGACACACTTAAGGTGTATTACACCAATGTGGCTTGCCAACAGTTTGATGCTGAGACATGTCGATGTTCAGACTACGCGCACCGGATTGAAAAGGTCCCGGACTGTGTTCGGTTAACGCAGGAAAATATACAAGATTTTGATTATCTGCCAAGTACTTGCGCATATCGCTTGCGCGCACATGGGCAAGCATTACCTTCTTGGCATCCCCTCGTGACAAATGATCACGCCAGCGTTCATTCTGCCGGTATTTCTGTGCTCAACAAAATTGTTGCTCCTCAACAAGCTGGGCCTCTACAGCATCATTTATATGATTGGGATGATGATTGAGAATTTATGCAAGTATTGATACGCATCGATAAATGGTTATGGGCAGCACGCTTTTATAAAACCCGTAGTATGGCGACAGAAGCAGTTGATGGTGGGCGAGTGCATGTCAATAAACAGCGTGTAAAACCTTCTTATCGCGTTAAACTTGATGATTTGGTGAGTATCAATAAAAGTGGCCAAAGACAAGATGTCATTGTAGTTGCAGCTAGTGATAAAAGAGCGGCTGCAAAAATTGCACAAACACTCTATCGCGAAACAGATGAAAGTCTGGGACGCAGAAACATGGATCGCCTGCAACGTAAGATATTAAATCAAGGTTTGCCGCAATTTGATGCGCGTCCTGACAAACATGCCAGACGTAAGATTCGCTCTATGAAAGGTAAAGGGTAGCTGAGAACAAGTGCGCACTAGTGCGTGTGGCCTAAAAATATAATTATACTTACGAGTCAGGATGAAAAACGTTGCTGTATATAATCATCAACCATGGATTTGAATTCGTCAGCAATGTTTTCACCACGTAGTGTGCAAGACTTTTCTCCATCAATATAGACAGGAGCAACCGGTGCCTCTCCGCTTCCAGGCAAACTAATACCAATATCTGCGTGTTTGCTCTCACCGGGGCCATTCACTACACAACCCATCACCGCTACAGATAAATTCTCCACGCCAGGATAGGTTTTTTTCCATTCTGGCATTGAGTCTCTGAGATAACTTTGAATGTTATCTGCTAAGTGTTGAAAGTAGTCGCTAGTTGTTCGTCCGCAACCAGGGCAGGAAGTAACCGCAGGGGCAAATGCACGCAACTCCAAGGATTGCAAGATTTCTTGTGCGACATGCACTTCCTCAGTGCGTGCACCACCAGGTTGAGGAGTGAGTGATATGCGAATGGTATCCCCAATACCTTGTTGTAATAATATCGCCATAGCAGCAGAAGAGCTAACTATGCCCTTGATACCCATACCCGCCTCAGTCAGACCTAAATGCAAAGCATAATCACAGCGTTGAGCTAACTCTTTATAGACACTGATGAGTTTAGGCGCGCTACTGAGTTTGCATGAAATGATAATTTTGTTATGAGCAAGGCCTAATTTTTCAGCATAGGCTGCACTATCTAAGGCGGAGGTAATCAAGGCTTCGCGTATTACCTGATCATTGGCAGCAGGCTGTGCTAATTTTTGGTTGCTGTCCATTTGGGCTGCTAGCACTTGTGGATCCAAGCTGCCCCAGTTGACACCAATACGTACCGGTTTTTGATACTCAATGGCTGTCTCAATCATGGCGGCAAATTGACTATCACGTTTTTTACCACGACCAACATTGCCCGGGTTGATACGATACTTATCAAGTAATTGTGCGCACTCAGGGACTTCAGCAAGTAGCTTGTGTCCATTAAAATGAAAGTCACCTACCAGAGGCACATCCACATTCATACGTGCTAGCTGTTCTTTGATTTGAGGTACAGCATGGGCAGATTCTAGATTGTTGACAGTGATTCGTACGATCTCTGAACCAGCATTAGCCAATTCTGCAATCTGTCCTGCAGTGCGAATCACATCTGCAGTATCCGTATTTGTCATAGACTGGACGACAATAGGAGAGTCTCCACCTATACAGACTGATCCTATTTGAACAGGGGTAGATATACGTTTTGAAATTAAATTGTCATCTGACATTGGGTATACGATCTTTTGTGGTCAACGTTGAGGTATAGTTTAACCAAATCAGGCTTATATATCGAAATTGGTTTAATTGTTCACATGATACTTTGTCAAAAAAAACATACATTCACGACAGTAGGGCGTGGTTTTGTTCAAATCACATCAGATTTGCAAGATGCAGTTGCACAGAGTGCTATACAGACAGGACTATGTCATTGTTTTATTCATCATACTAGTGCTTCCTTAGTGATTACCGAAAATGCTGATCCTGATGTTTTGGTGGATCTGGAAAACTTCATGAGTCGGTTAGTACCAGATGGCGATCCACGTTATCACCACGATGCCGAAGGTGAGGATGATATGCCGGCACATATTCGTTCTGTGCTCACCCAAACTGAGATCAGTATACCGATCAATCAGGGTCGCTTAGCGTTGGGTACTTGGCAGGGAGTATATCTGTGGGAACATCGTACCCATCAACATCTGCGCAACCTCACACAAACGATTCAAGGGGAGTGAATGTTTAGAAATATAAAATGTATCACTTTTGATCTGGATGATACGCTGTGGCCAGTAGCTCCCGTGATAGAGAGAGCGGAGCAAAAATTATATGATTGGTTGGGTCAGCATTATCCAAAAATTACGGCTAAATACAGTGAAGAAGCGCTGACGCAACATAGGTCAATATGGAATCAGACAGTCCCTGAATTAGCGCACGATGTCACTCGTTTGCGGTGGCAGTATTTGGTTGAATTAGCTGAAGCGTTTGGTTATGCAAAAGCATTAGCAGATGATGGGCTGGCTTTATTTCGTGACTATCGTAATCAAGTGACACCATTTCAGAGTGTGCAACCGGTACTGTCTGAGCTAGAAAAGTCTTATACTATCGGCGCCATTACAAATGGTAATGCTCAATTAGAAAAAATGTCTATCGGGAAGCATTTTAAATTTTCCATTAGTGCGGAAAAAATGGGGGCCAATAAACCCTGTAGTAGCTTATTTCATGAGGCTGCATTAAAAGCTGGTGCTGAGTTTGAGCAGTTATTACATATAGGTGATTCTGCTGAAGCAGATGTTATCGGTGCTAATAAAGCGGGATGTCGCTCTGTATGGTTTAATCCAGCACGTCAAGCATGGCCCGGGGGGCGAAATCCCGACGCGGTTATACATTGCATCAGTGAGTTGCCGGCACTAGTAAGCCGGACTCAGTAAGAGAAAAGATACATCATTAGTAAGTAATGAAAAGTTAATTTGGAGTCAAGCATGAGTGAAGAAAACGACGAAAGTAAAAATGTAAAAACAGAGAAAACACTAGAGGAGCGTATGAGAACTCTGGAGTTGTTACAACGAAACACACGCATTGCAATTATCATTCTAGTGGGGTATTCGATTTATGATGTTATCTCAATGGATAGTGGCTCAGAAATAGTATTTGCACACAAAGTCAAAGCGCGGGAGTTTGAATTAATCGATGGGCAGGGAACCGTATTTGGTAACTGGCGGGTATTCGGTAAGGAAAATTTAGAAGCGGGTATAATGATGGAAAATGGTACCGGTCAACAAGCACGCCTAACAGCGGAAGGTTTAAGCTTAACAGAAGGTAGAGTGAATCCTTCATTACGTGCACAGTTTGATGAAGATGGGATTCATTTATATGATCATGAAGATGATATTTCAAACCAAAATCCAACTGACTAAATAGTGTATTTTATCTGTCTAACTCTCTGTCTCAGAGGTAAGTTGTTGGTATGCAGAATTATGAATCCCCCTCGTTGTGAGAGGGGGGAGGTTTAAAATATAGTGATCCAGAACCAGAAAGCCACACACATGAAAATTGTGAACAAGACTCCGGCGCTGAAGAAAGAGCCGCATAATGAATGTGAATCTTTCGGTAGTAATAAAGAACTAAATACCTCCTTGTAAATTCGATTAATCATCACTGATCTCCTTAAGTTTAGTCACTTAACATGATGCATAAGCCGTGCCAGAAAATAATACTGTGTTCGGATGTGGATACAGCATTTGTTAGATATGTCTGGAAGTAAATAGTGCAATTTTGGTGCTGATGAGAATTATTTTGCACATGAATATTGCAGTGTAAATAAGATATAGTTTGGATAAGTTCACAGTTCTAAGTTCATAGTACTTTTTGGAATTCGCTTCTTGGCGTCTTCAGTGGGATATGGAAGGTGAATTGTTGATTGTCATCCATGCCTCAAGGCAGTAATCAAAAAATTTTGCATGAAGATAGTATATGAAGCATGGCGCCCTGATGAGGATTCGAACCTCAGGCCTTCCCCTTAGGAGGGGGACGCTCTATCCAGCTGAGCTATCAGGGCATGAATAAGTTTTTTACAGCTTTTATTGCTATCTTTGATCACTCTTCCATATATCGAATCTTCTGTAAAGTCTCATAATATGATTGATCCTGTTTGCAAAAAATTCGTGAGAATCAGCACATGAGAATAGAATATACTTTATGATTTCAACTTTTTTACCCTATGTTGATCTTCAGGGAAATCAGTTAATTATTTACATATATCAGTGATGTTAAGAGCTTACTTATGGTTGAGTCTAGAAGTGAGGTTTTTGTTTGTTTCACAGCGCTATTATGTGGTCTTCTCAATCATTCATGCATTGAACCATGTAATAATTGATTAATTAATGCTTTGTCATGTGAGAGCAGCTCTGCAAGTCGAGAGTACCCCGAAACTGTGGCATTAATTTTTTTATTTTTTTTATAGATTTTTGGATAGAAAACACTCTTTGCACTGGCCATTGCAATTAAATCTATGATGGCATAAATGGGGGCATTAAATTTTTCGTTCGCGTCACTATAGTTGTTAGGGAGATGTAAACATTTGTCATCACCGAGTTGAGGGGTGTCTGTAGTCAGTATTTCTGATTGGTCAAAAAAGTTTTTTGCTTCTTTGATGACAGATGCATTATCGCTACAGACAAGTACATTTTTGTTTGCGCATGATGGATAAATCTCTTGGAAAAACTCTTTATAATAAGAAAGATAATCCGTATGGCGTATATGTATCGCAATATAGTTTCTGCCTAATTTAGCAATCTGTTGACGTGCTTGTTGAGCAATGCTCTCTTTAAGTCTAAGTCTTTTGAGTAGTTGCAAAGAGTCTATTCCTCCCCCAGA
>CBFHSW010000054.1:0-12086 GCA_965658595.1 Gammaproteobacteria bacterium
TTTTTCCATAAATGAAACGGTGATGATGAATGAAATTGTCAACAAAATCTCAACATGCAGTAACTGCCATGATAGACCTTGCATTGAACGATAATGTTCGCACGATTACATTATCAGAAATATCAAAAAACCAAGGTATATCACTCTCTTATCTTGAACAGCTATTTGCAAAAATGCGTAAAGCAGAATTAGTGTCAGGTGTGCGCGGTCCGGGAGGTGGTTATCGTTTGGCAAGGAAGCCATATGAAATCACGATAGCTCAAATTGTTAACTCGATTGATGAAGCAAGAAAAGTCTTTCCTACAGAATCTAATGAAAAACCTTATGTGTCACATTCAATGTGGAAAGTGTTAAGTCTAAAAATCAATGAGTTTTTAAACCAAATGACTCTAGCTGATTTTACTAATACACAACTTATTCATATCCTTGATAATGAACAATTTGGTCCTCAAAAAGAACAGAATGAGGCGCTCTCAGCAAGTTGTGATCAAACCTTAGAGACTGTAAGCCAATCTGAAAGTAAGCCATTAAATACATTATATGATCAACCACCTAGCGTAGCTGAAACAGATGCTAGTGTTGATGGAAGTGCAGATAGCAGTGGTGATACACAAACAAGTGATGCTATATCAGCTAAATATAACGGACGTTCTATTGCTTAGCTCAACTGTAGAAATATTTCTGAGTATAAAGTTTTTATAAATGAGTAATTTTTTGTCGATAAGATAACTATTATCACACTGTTTGCAGATGCTGATATGTATGAGTGCTGTGATGTAACCCTATGACAATTCGATCGCAGTGCGTTTAAGTTTCTATATGATGGCAAATCTATGTTAACAAGTCTTTAACCATGTCACGTTCTTTGATGAGCTCTTGTTCGGATAATTTTATCATTTGCTGTGAAAATTCATTCAATATTAAATCATCAACAATCGAGTATTTAGTTTCGCTGCAGACTGTAGGATAAGAAAATATTAAATCAGCGCTAACATTATATTGACCGCTTGAATGAACCCCCATGCTGACCCAATTATTTGGCTCACTACCGCATACCCAGTCACGCATGTGATCAATTGCAGCTGACGCCGCTGATGCAGCTGATGATGACCCGCGAGCTTCAATAATTGTTGCTCCACGTTTCTGTACTTGTTGAATAAATTCTTCTTTATACCAACTTTCGTCTATCATATGCTGACAAGGTTGTTGATCAATCCGACAATGTTGTAAGTCTGGAAATTGAGTGGTTGAGTGATTTCCCCACACACTCACGTTCTTGATTAACGTTGTATGTATGTTCACTTTTTCAGCAAGCATACTGATAGTGCGATTGTGATCAAGTCGCATCATTGAAGTAACTTGATGTGGTTGTAAGTTGGGTGCGTTATGCAATGTAATTAACGCATTTGTATTGGCGGGATTGCCAACTACAAGAACACGCACATTCTTACTTGCAGAGTCACTGATTGCCTGGCCAGTAGGTTTAAATATGGCACCATTTGCACTTAACAAATCTTGTCTTTCCATACCTTGTGTTCTAGGCCGTGAGCCGATTAAGAATACGTAGTCTGCATCACCAAAACCTACATTAGGATCACTCGTAGCAATCACATTCTGTAGGGTAGGAAAGGCACAATCATGCAGTTCCATGACTACACCATTGAGCTTTGGTAACGAGGGCTCTACTTCTATGAGATGAAGATTGACAGCTTGATCAGGGCCAAACAAATGACCAGAGGCTATTCTGAATGCGATGGCATAACCGATATTTCCTGCTGCGCCAGTGATGGCGATATTCACCGCTTTTTTCATGTTAACTCTCAGTCCTTGAAAACACTATCATAACCAATAGCCTATCCGATGTCACAGTGATTTATGTGGTTTTGCAAGATAATCATGTGAACGCATTTCAATTAAACGACTCTGGGTGCGTTGTATCTCGAAAGCTAATTTTTTACCTTCATATAGGTGTCTTTCATCAGCCTCAGCGGAAATAATGACCTTAACATTGCGATCATAAAATTCATCTATTGCAGTAATAAATCGTCTTGCTGCATTATCATCATGGGTCATGACAGGAATGTCAGAAATGAGCACTGTATTGAAGCAACGAGCAATTTCTATGTAATCTGAGGCACATCGAGGCCCATTACATAAAGCATTGAAATCAAACCAAACGACACCGTCTGAACATCGCACTGTGTTAATTTCATGATCGTGGATATGTAAGGTTTCATTTTCCGTGCCTTGCTCAGTCGAGACATGTAGAAAGTTATCCAGCATAATTCGCTGAGCGTTTTCATCTAATGGTGTGTGATAGATGTCAGCATGCTCTAAAAACTCCAGTCTATGATCTTGATCACCACCAAGCTCCGCAATAGTTGTATATGATTTAATCAATTCAATGGCGGGAAGAAATTTTTGTCGTTGCAGACCATCTGCGTATAGTTGATCAGGATGACAGTTGCTTGTGCATACTAAAGTGACTTTCTTGATGAATAGTGCCTCTAGTAAGCCTGCTAATATCATTGCATCGCCAATATCTGATATGAAAAGTTCGTCTAAACAGATAATATCTGCGTGACGTTTGAAATGATTAGCCACGATGGCAAGTGGATCCTCTTGGTTTTCAATTAAGCTCAGCTGTTGGTGAACTTCCTGCATGAAGCGATGAAAATGTAGGCGTTGTTTTTTGCTTGTGTTAAGGCATTCGTAGAATAAATCCATCATATGGGTTTTACCACGACCAACTGAACCCCATATATAGAGCCCTCTAGTTATTTCTACCGGCTGACTGGAGTTTTTCATGACACTGGTCAGCATTGAGAAAAAACTAGGCTTAGTGCGGCTTTGTCGCTTCTTAAAGCGACGTTCTAGAGCCTCGAGTTGCTTAATGACATGTTTTTGCCCAGCATCTGGCCGCAACTGCTTGGTTTTTATTGCTTTGTTATATTCAATTAGTGGCATGCTTTAGAACATTTATTTTTATTGTGAGTATCACTTTGTCATCAATGTAGATTATGACCGGCTGCTCTATATTCGATAGAAATCGCACCTTCTTAAGGCGGCAACAGCGCATTTATGACCTATTTTATACTTATCATCATATGGTTTTTAGATCTCTAGTCAGTAACTTTCTGAAAAAACTATAAATATTTCTTCTGGCACACTATGTGCTAATTAATTAACGACAACAGAGCTTTAACAAAGATTTCGTTAAGCTACTGTGATTTTGTCTCCTCCTGGTTAGGGCGCTCAATAGAGCGCCCTATTTTTTACCCCATGTAGACGCCCACGTCTAGATTGACTTCATAAAATGTGTGGTTTTTTATGAAGAATATGCATTCTCCACACTGTCATTGTGGGTCTGTGAGCTCTAAAATGAAGTTTTTCATGAGTTCAAGTATATGTCCTTAGGTCCACTTATGATCGATCTGGTGTCAACCCAGATCACACCACAAGAAAAGCTATGGTTGTGTCACCCTGCAGTGGGTGGAGTAATACTATTTACTAGGAACTTTGAATCACACCAACAGCTACGTGAATTAGTTGATGAGATCCATGCTATTAAATCACCTTCATTATTAGTGGCGGTCGATCAAGAAGGTGGAAGAGTACAACGCTTTAAGGATGGCTATACTAAGATTCCGCCTATGCATAGTTTGGGTGCACTTTTTGACAGAGAACCAGAACATGCTCTTGAGGTGAGTACATTGCTTGCTTGGCAGCTTGCCGGCGAATTGCGTGAATATGATATTGATTTTTCATTTACTCCGATTCTAGACTTGGCAACATCAGAAAGTCGCGTGATAGGAGATCGGGCTTTTCACAGTCAACCACAAGCAGTATTCCAATTAGCACAGGCTTTTATGAAGGGTTTGCACAACGGTGGAATGCAAGCGATCGGGAAACACTTTCCAGGCCATGGCACAGTGGTCGCTGACTCACATGAGGAGTGTCCAATTGATGAGCGAGATTTTGATACGATAGTGAGCAATGATCTGCAGCCTTTTGTGGAGATGATTAGAGCAGGATTGTTGGGTATCATGTCAGCACACGTAGTGTATCCGTGCGTGGACACAGTGCCAGCGAGTTTTTCGAGCATATGGCTAGATGACATCTTACGTCGGCAATACGGTTTTGAAGGTGTAATCTTTAGTGATGATTTAAGTATGTTGGGTGCGCATGTAGTCGGAGATATACAACGACGTATAGAGAAAGCCCTGCAGGCTAGTTCAGATATGATACTGCTTTGTAATCAAACACAGGATATACCTAAAGCACTGCAATATTTAGAGGGTTATAAAAATGAAAAATCAGCAAATAGATTGAGTTGTTTTCATGGTCAGCCAACAGCGTCTATGTCAGAGCAACAAAAGCAGATATTGCATGATTTTTTAGAACAATATTAAAACCAGACACCAGATTCAACATCAACCATTGAGCGAAGATATTTGACATGCAAAATTTTTTAGATCAATTCATAAGTTTATTTACAGGGCAAATGATAGACCCTTGGGTTTATGAAGTTTTCATTGTTGTTTTGTTAGTATTGATTGCTAGTTTTATTGCCCGTCGTATATTTACTAATCTGGCGCGCAAAGCAGGTAAAACTGTTAATCCCTGGGATGACGCACTAATTTTATCTTTTCGACGTCCAATAGTTTACTCAATCATGGGTGTCGGCATATTGCACGCCGCATATATAGTGGGAGAGAGAACAGAAGCTGTAATTTTTAGTTCTGTGAGTGAGATAAGAGAGGTTTTAATTATCACTATGCTGGCATGGGCGCTAACGAGCTTCGTTAAAAATTACGAGGAAGCAATCGTTCGTGAAAAAATGAAACATAACAAAACCTTTGATCGTACTTCGATACATGCGGTTGCAAAACTTGTTCGAACAGCATTAATCATTACCACTGGATTAGTTATCTTACAGACACTAGGATTCAGTGTTTCCGGAGTATTGGCCTTTGGTGGTGTCGGAGGTATTGCACTGGGTTTTGCTGCTAGAGACTTACTCGCTAACTTCTTTGGTGGCTTGATGATCTATATGGATCGTCCGTTTAGTGTTGGGGATTGGATTAGATCACCTGATAAGGAAATAGAGGGAACAGTAGAGTCAATTGGCTGGCGCTTAACTAGAATCAGAACATTTGATAAGCGCCCTTTATATGTTCCAAATTCTATCTTTGCAAATATTTCTGTAGAAAACCCATCACGTATGTCGCATCGCAGAATCTATGAAACGATTGGTTTGCGTTATGATGATGTTACTCAAATGAATAATATTGTTGATGAGGTCAGGACAATGTTGATTGCCCATGAAGAAATAGATAGCAATCAAACACTGATAGTGAATTTTGATCAGTTCAATGAATCTTCTCTAGACTTTTTTATTTATACTTTCACTAAAACCACAGAGTGGATCTACTTTCATGAAGTTAAACAAGATGTACTCTTGAAGGTGTCTCAAATTATCGAAAAACATGGTGCAGAAATAGCTTTCCCAACACGCACTATGATCATGACAAATGATTCGTTGAATCAATCGCTTGCACAATAATTATGAGCATCGCAATGACACAAGAATGTGAAAGTGTCAGAAATAATTCTGATTTGATATACAGTTCAGAACAAATAAAATGCGCAATTAATCGTTTGGCCATTGAACTTGAAGCTAGACTGGCCGGTCGTGCTGCGCATATCTTGTGTGTAATGAATGGCGCTTTAATATTCACTAGTGATTTAGTTAGGCACATAGATGGTGACTTAAAAATCGACTATGTGCAGGTGTCCAGTTATGGTAATAACACAACGGGTGGAGAAATTGAGTGGCATAAAACACCACAGTATCCATTGCAGGACCAAGTGGTTGTCATAGTGGATGATATATTTGATCGCGGTTCTACGATGCATGCATTAATTTCATATTGTCAATCACAGGGTGTCGATGAAATCATTACCTGTGTCATGCTGAGTAAAAACCTGTCTAATCGATCTCATAACTTCAAGCCAGATTTAATCGGTCTTGAGGTTGATGATCGTTATGTTTTTGGCTACGGAATGGATTACAAAGGACATCTTCGTCATATGCCCGATATTTACGGTCTCAAGGAGACATAAGTGGATAGCATCGCAATCATAGGTGGAACGGGTCTGACGTCATTTGCGGGCTTAAAAATCATTCGCAAGGAAGTGATGAGAACACCTTTTGGACCACCGTCAGCTCCAATTACCTATGGTGACTATTGCGGTAAAGAAATTATCTTTCTGCCACGTCATGGCGCACAACATACTATTCCTCCACATATGGTTAACTATCGTGCCAACTTATGGTCATTACATGACAAGGGTGTGAAAAATATTATTGCAGTAGCCGCAGTTGGTGGTATTCACGAACAAATAGATCCAACTACGATTGTCATTCCAAAGCAGATTATCGATTATACCTATGGGCGTCATCAGACTTTCTATGAAAAAGATTTACTCAAAGTTAAGCATATCGATTTTACCTATCCCTATGACGAAGACTTGAGAAAAATGTTATTAGGTGCCATCGATACAGTCGGGCATAGATATTATGATGGTGGTATTTATGCTGCTACTCAAGGACCTAGGTTAGAAACTGCGGCTGAAATTGATCGCTTGGAGCGTGATGGCTGTCATGTGGTAGGTATGACGGGGATGCCAGAAGCGGCGCTGGCACGAGAACTTGATATTAATTATGCTCATTGTGCTGTGAGTGTGAACTGGGCAGCTGGTAGGGGTGATGAGCTCATGAGTGAGAGTTCAATTATCAAGCATACTGAACAAGGAATGATAAAAGTGCAGAGTATCCTAGCTGCATTGATGACCTCAATCTAATATTCGTTATGTTACAAGATGAAGGCTCGTGTATCACCAGATATGAAATCTGTAATCGCGGCTTGGTTGAGTTATTTTGGTCCTTCCTCAGGTGATTTTTTAGGTGTCTCTATTGGTGTGGCCTCAACAATAATCCCCACCAACGGATGATCGAGATAATGTAACTCGCGACTTCTCATTTTACGATGCAGATCAATTTTATAATCTTGAAGTTGATTGCTCACCCTCACTTCACCCTCGTGTTCCTGTGCCACAAATTGCTCTGCATGTAATATTAGATCAGCGTAAACATGAATATAACGTGTAATGACAACAGTTACTGAGCCTTCTAACTCATGTAGTGCGGGTATAATTGAATCGTTGTGCTGATCACCAATGATGGCGAGTACTGCATCATTAGGTTGTGAATAAGCAGGTAAACGATCAGGATGTTCAAGATTCAAATTGCGTCCGCCTTGAATCTTGATGGCTTGAGCATTTTTGTGATCAACGACAGGTTGACGCCATGCAATATGTTTAAGCACTTTATAGTCACGAGAGTGCTTAAGTTTTTTCACAACATCATTGAGAATAAATTGGTCAGAGGATAGTGCGCGCCATTGTTCCTCAGGTTTTTTTGAGACTGATAATTGAAGTTCGCTGCGTGGATAATCATTATCTATTAATAAGCCTTGATCGGAAGGAACTAATTTTAAATTATTAGGGAAATTTTCATTGCTGACTTGTTCACCATCAATATGCATGAAGAAAACCATTTCAATAGCATACTCACGTGCGTAAGTATGAGAACTCAGCACTAATAAGACAGACAAAAATATTTGTCTGATGAATATTGGTTTTTGAGGATTGATTTCTTTCACAACTATTTCGGTCTCTAGTGCGCTATATTTTCAGTTCATATTGAAAGCTAATTTATGATTTAACTAAAATTGTATTAATTAAATGTCTAATATAATTAATTCTTGAATCTACATCCTCTAAATGTACATTAAAACTTAGTTTTTCGCTTCCATTCATTTTAAATACATTTGGTTCGCGCTGAATAAGCCCTAAAAGTTGGTCAATATCAATATTTGGGTCTGCCGCAAAGATGATTCGACCTCCATCCTCATGCGCTTCTATTTTGTTAATACCTAGACCATTTGCAAATAATTTAAGTTCTGTTGTTGCGATTAGATTTTTACTTGCATCTGGTAGCAATCCAAACCGATCAATCAGCTCTATCTGTATGTCTTTCAATTCTTTTTCATTACTAGCACTAGCGATGCGTTTATACAAAACTAAGCGCATGTGTACATCTGGCACATAACTCTCGGGCAAAATAGCAGGTGCTCCTAGATCTACTTCACAACCATGATCTAGCGGTCGGTCTAGTTTAGGAAGATTACCAGAGCGCAATGCAGCAACTGCACGTGACAGTAACTCGTTATACATGGTGTAGCCCACCTCATGTATTTGTCCACTCTGACCCTCACCTAATAATTCGCCAGCACCACGAATTTCTAGATCATGGGTGGCAAGTGTAAAGCCAACACCTAGCTCCTCCAATGATTCAATGGCATTGAGACGCTTGATAGCATCCGCCGTCATGGCTTTCTTGGGAGGAGTGATCAAATAAGCATAAGCACGATGATGTGAACGACCAACTCTACCGCGTAATTGATGTAATTGTGATAATCCTAAACGATCTGCACGATTGATAATAATAGTATTAGCCGTTGGTATATCAATACCACTCTCAATAATAGTAGTAGCAACAAGAACACTAAAGCGAGCATGATAAAAATCAATCATAACCTGCTCGAGTTCGCGTTCAGACATCTGTCCATGTGCGTATTTTATGGAAGCATTCGGCATTAATGCTTGTAAATCACGTGTTGTTTTCTCGATGGTTTTGACTTCATTATGCAAAAAATAGACTTGACCCCCACGTTTTATTTCTCGTGTGCAGGCTTCTTTAATACTTGCGTCATTCCACTGTGATACAAATGTCTTAATGGCATGTCTATGATTAGGAGGTGTCGCAATGATGGACAGATCACGAAGTCCGCTTAGAGACATATTCAAGGTGCGTGGAATAGGTGTAGCTGTTAAGGTTAGTATGTCTACTTCAGCACGCAATGCTTTCAGTTTTTCTTTATGACGTACTCCGAAGCGTTGCTCTTCATCAATAATTATGATTCCAAGGTCTTTATATTTTATCTCTTGATTAAGAAGCTTATGAGTTCCTACCACAATATCGATGTTGCCCTTGGCGAGTTTCTCAATGACTTGCTTTTGTTTTTTAGCGGAGTTGAAGCGTGAAATTGACTCTATCTGTATAGGCCATTCTGCAAATCGATCAATAAAGGTTTGATAATGCTGTTGAGCTAATAAAGTTGTTGGTACGAGTACTACTACTTGTTTGCCATTATTCACCGCAATAAAGGCTGCACGCATTGCTACCTCTGTTTTACCAAAACCAACATCCCCACAAACCACTCGGTCCATAGCCTTGCTGTTATGCATGTCTTCTAAAACGTCATCAATCGCTGTTTGTTGATCAGGTGTTTCTTCAAAAGGAAAGCTGGAAGCGAATGCAGTATATTCAAGGAGACTAGTGTCGAAACTATAGCCATGTTTCGCTTCTCGGCGAGCAGAGACTTCTAATAATTCTGCTGCTACATCACGTGCACGTTGAGCTGCTTTTTCTTTAATCTTGCTCCAATTATCTGCACCTAGTTTATGCCAAGGTGCACTCTCAGAGTCAGCCCCAGTATAACGACTAATAAGATGTAAATTGGCCACAGGGACATATAGCTTGTCGCCACCATAATATTCTAGTGTTACGAATTCTGTTTCTGTCGCTTGAATATCAAGTGACTGTAAACCACGATAGCGTCCTACTCCATGATCTTCATGCACAACTGGTGAACCTATAGTCAAATCATTTAAGTTGCGAACGATTGCATCAGCATCTCGCGTGCGTTTCCGTCTAGAGGTTTGACGTGTGCGAGTACCAAATAGTTGCTGCTCTGCAATTAGGCTAACACCAGGCTCGATCAACTCTACAGAGTCATCTATGGGAGATACAAGAAGATTTAATCTGGAGTCACTATCTAAGAATTCTTGCCAACTCGACACTACGCTAGGTGTGATGTTAAAACCTCGTAGAGTATCTCGAATGTGCTCCCTACGACCCAATGACTCAGCGGCAAACATTATTTTATTCTGTTTGCGTTCAATATAAGCACGTAGATGTTGTGCAGGATCATCTAGACGTGTGTCAATCTGTATTGCTGGTAATGCTGAACAAGAATAATTATTTTGTATCGAATAAGTTTTGTCTGGTATTTTATTGTGATGGATAGTCGCGGAAGTGTAGTTACTCATATAACCTTGAAAGTCTTCAGCTGACAAATAAATATCTTTAGGCGCCAATATTGGACGCTCTATATCATGTCTTCTTTGCTCATAGCGTGTGAATAAATCAACCTGAAATTCTTCGATCATTTCAATTGCATTTTCATACAAGATGAAAAGTGTGTTGTCAGGTAGATAATCAAAAATTGTAGCTGTTTGATCAAAGAATAAAGGCAAGTAATATTCTATACCAGGTGGGAAGTTCCCATTGCTGACTTCTTTGTAGATGATGCTTTTATTGGGGTCGCCTTCAATTTTTTCACGATAACGGCGTCGAAATTCTTTTATCGAATCTTCATCTGATGGAAATTCGTGAGCAGGCAATAAACTAATTTGTTCAAGTTTTTCTATCGAAGTTTGTTTTTCAATATCAAAACTACGTATGGTTTCAATCTCATCATCAAAAAACTCTAAACGATAGGGATGTGCAGAACCCATAGGGAAGAAGTCTACGATAGAACCACGTACGGTGAATTCTCCACGAGTCGTTACTTGCGATACATGATGATATCCCGCTGAGGATAGGGTGCCTCGTAGTTCATCTAGACTGTGATGATCGCCTCTATTAATAACCAGTGCTCCCTCATTGATAAATTTTTTAGGTGGAATGATTTGCATACAAGTGGTTGCAGGCAATATTAAGCATCCCTGTGTTAGTGAGGGTAGACTATGTAATGCAGATATTCGTTCTGAAATAATATCTTCATGAGGTGAAAACACATCATATGGGAGAGTTTCCCATTCGGGGAAGCTCAAGAAGTCGGCGTTTAATCCATGAAAGAATTGAGTTTCATGCAAAATAGCTTGAGCGGATAGTGTATCCGGTGTGAGTACGACAACTAATCCATCATGCTGAGTGATAGCATCACTGATGACTAGGCTTCTTGAGCAGCCATTAAGTTGTCCCCAATGCTGTACCTTTTGTGTCGGTAATGCCGCCTTCAGATAACTCATAGATTCAAGGGTGTGTGAATAGTGTGATTAAATTTATTACAAAAAAAAGCGGAGCTGTTAAGCCCCGCTTTTATTATAGCTCTTGCTAGATAAAATTTAGCTAAACATATCAGCGACAATATTATCGTACCAACTATATGCGTATTGAACTTCACGTTGAAGTGCATCAGCGCTAGCATCTCCAGGAGTTAAACCACCTGCAACCTTAGCGATCTTAGAGCGATCTTCTGCCAATCTGTAAACAGCAGCGACAGAAATACCATAATCAGGAGCCACCAAGCTGTAGCAAGTGTTGACGTATGATGGATCTGCCATCTCTTGATCATTTAGAGAAGCGACAATCGATGCAGCACATACTTTTGCTTGAGAGTTTGCAGCATAACCAGACTTAGGCATACCCGTAGCGATGCTGGCATCACCAATGACGTACATGCCTGCATGAATAGTAGACTCGAATGTTCCAAGGTCTACCGGACACCAGCCTGAATCATCTGTAAGGCCGGCGAGCTCTGCAATTTTGCCAGCTTTTTGTGGGGGTATGATATTCACGACATCTGCTTCAAAATCGTCAAAGTCTGTAGATACTGTCATGTTAGCGGCATCAACAGAGGTAATACCACCACCGGTTTCAGCTGCAGGTACCCACTCAATCATACCATCGTAACGAGCTTTCCAACCTTGTGTGAATAAGCCTTGTTTAGAGAACTTATCTTTTGCATCTAAGATAAGAATCTTAGACTTTGGTTTGTTGTGCTTAAGATAGTGTGCGATCTGACATGCACGCTCATATGGTCCTGGTGGGCAGCGAAATGGATTCGGTGGTGGTGCAATGACTACTAAGCCACCATCATCCATAGACTCTA
>CBFHSW010000055.1:0-11476 GCA_965658595.1 Gammaproteobacteria bacterium
CGTCATAGGTCTATTGTAACCAATGAATGCCTAAGGCAAACCCAGGAGCAGCAGCTAACAGACTATCTATACGATCCAACACCCCGCCATGGCCAGGAATAATAGAACCACTATCTTTTTTACCCGCATTACGCTTAAGTAAACTCTCAAACAAATCACCCACTACAGAAATCAATACGCTGAAGATTGAGAGGATTACAAAATAGACTGCGTTGACAGACACAAGGTCAAACCACCATACCGCTCCCAGAGAAAATAGTAATGATAAAGCGATAGCTCCGAGCACACCTTCACGCGTTTTACCAGGACTTAGCTGCTCAGCCAATTTTGTTTTTCCAAATCTCTTGCCTGAGAAATAAGCACCACTATCAGCAATCCAAACCAACATAAACAGATATAACAACAGAGCTGGGTCTTGCTGATGAAGATTAGTCATCGATAGCCAACCCACAGTAATCACAAAATAACCGCTGGCGTTAAGAAAACCATTAAGAAGATAATTACCATTCCAGTTGGATTCATAAAAACTCAATAGCATCAATACTAAAACCCAATAAGCGCTGGCTAAAAACATCAGGAATTTCACTTGGTCCGGCTGTAGATACCAACCTGCCAATAAAATCAACAACACACAAACAGATACGTAAATGATTTTTTTATCTTTCTGACCATAACTCATAGCCGCCCATTCATAAGCGCCAATGCAAGCAACCACTAGTAAGGTAATAGCGAACCAGTCAGAATTTAAATATAAAACGGCCAATACAGTCACCGGAACCATAACGATACCTGCGAGTAGGCGTTGTTTAAGTTTTGTTTGCATCAACTTGCTCTTGGGTAAGACCAAATTTTCTTTGTCGATAACTAAAATGTTCGATAGCATTTTCTAGTTTGTCGGCATCAAAATCAGGCCACAAAACATCTGTGAAATAAAGCTCAGTATAAGCTAACTGCCAAATCAAAAAATTGCTCAGGCGTTGTTCACCAGCTGTGCGAATGAATAAGTCCGGCTCATCGAGAGAATGTGTGGCTAAATGTTGACTTAACATGGTCTCATCTACATTTTGTGGATCTATCTCGCCAGACTCAACTCGCTGGCAAAGGGTTCGACAAGCTTGAGCAATGTCCCAACGTCCACCATAGCTGAGTGCGACATTTAACTCTAGATTATTATTTTTGTGCGTTAAATTTTGAGCAGATTGTATGCTTGCTCTGAGCTTGGGTTGAAATCTTTCCATCTGACCAAGAAAGTTAATACGAATACCATTCTCATGCAGTGTCTCAATTTCAATTTGCAATGAGTTTAAGAACAATTCCATTAAGGTGCTCACCTCTGTTTCAGGGCGCTGCCAATTCTCACTACTGAATGCGAATACCGTGAGAGTTTTTACATTGAATTCCAAACAGGCTTGTATGACTTTCTTTAGCGCTTTAAGACCTTCAAGATGGCCGGCTTTGCGCGGCAATAGTCTCTTATTTGCCCAGCGACCATTGCCATCCATAACAATTGCAATATGCTTAGGCGAAAGTGTGTTTGTACTCATAAAAAACAACTCAGCTGCATTATAGTATTTATGTAGCTGATATTTAGATTTCCATTAATTCTTTTTCTTTGCTCGCCAAGATTTCATCAATCGTCTTAACATGTTTATCCGTGAGCTTTTGAATAAACTCAAGCGCACCGCGCTCATCATCTTCAGAAATTTCTTTTTCTTTAACTAATTCTTTGAAGTCTGCATTAGCATCACGACGTATATTGCGAACAGCTACTCGACATTGTTCAGCTTCTTGGCGAACCAACTTCACAAAATCTTTGCGTCTTTCTTCAGTTAATGCGGGCAGTGGAACTCTCACAATATCACCTGATGTCACTGGGTTAAGCCCCATACCAGAACTCATAATAGCTTTTTCAATGACTGGAATAAGTGCTTTTTCCCAAGGCGAGACGGTTATAGTTCGTGCATCTTCCACGGCCACAGTAGCCGCTTGTGCAATAGGCACTTCAGAGCCGTAGTAGTCCACCATCACGTGGTCCAACAGACTAATATTGGCACGACCAGTTCTGATCTTAGTCAGTTCTGTTTTCATCGACTCAATACTTTTACCCATACGCGAGTCGGCATCTGCTTTTATTTCTTCAATCATTTTATTCACTCACAACAGACGTACCCACGTTTTCGCCTAGCGCAATACGTTTCAAGTCGCCTGGATTAAACATATTAAAAACTCGCAATGGAATATTATTATCCCTACACATCACAATAGCGGTTGCATCCATAACATTCAATTTATCACGCAACACTTGATCATAAGTCAATTTTTCATAGCGAGTGGCGTCTGGATTCTTCATCGGATCATCTGTGTAAACACCATCCACTTTTGTCGCCTTCAGCATTAAATCCGCATTAATCTCTGTCGCCCTCAAACTAGCCGCTGAGTCAGTAGTGAAATAGGGATTACCTGTGCCAGCTGCAAATACAGCCACACGGCCTTTTTCCAAATGGCGAATAGCACGACGACGGATATAGTCTTCACAAACTTGATTGATCTTAAGCGCTGACAAAACACGGCAGTATTTGCCCTGACGCTCAATCGCGTCTTGCAGTGCAAGACAATTCATTACCGTTGCGAGCATCCCCATCTGGTCACCCGTGACGCGATCAACACCCGCTTCAGCCAGCCCGGCTCCGCGGAAAATATTACCGCCACCAATCACAACAGCTACCTGCACTTGCATGTCGATCAATTCAACGATTTCTTTCGCAACGCGTGAAATTACAGCAGGATCTATACCATAGTCAAACTGCCCCATTAACGCTTCTCCGCTGAGCTTAAGGAGTATACGTTTATATTTTAGATCATTAGCCATGTATTCAACCTAGTGTAATGTGTTATTGGGAATATTATCTCACCCTTTGCTTATTGTAGACATAAAAAAACGGGGACTTTTAAGTCCCCGTTGATATGTTCACTTAGCCTGTCTGATTGACTTGTGCCATGACTTCTTCGGCAAAGTTTTCAGATTTCTTTTCTATGCCCTCTCCGACCTCAAATCGATGGAAGGATAAGACTTTGGCGGAATGCTCTGCCAATAGTTTTGACACTGACTTATCTGGATCTTTAACGAATGGCTGACCCAATAAGGTAATCTCACCAAGGAATTTCTTAATACGGCCCTGCACCATCTTTTCAATGATTTCAGGAGGCTTTCCACTGGCTTCGGCTTGAGCTGCAAAAATATCTTTCTCTTGCTGAAGCATTTCCTGAGATACATCTGTTTCATCTACACAAGCTGGCTTACTGGCTGCGATGTGCATAGAGATATCTTTAGCTAGCTCATCTGCGCCATTCTCAATTTCCACCATCACACCGATACGGCTTCCGTGAGAGTATTTACCGAGCATGCCTGTCTGTGAATTGATATGAGTAAAGCGTCGCACTTGGATGTTTTCCCCAATCTTGCTAACCAATGCCTGTCGGGCATTTTCCAGAGTATCTGTACCTGAAGTTATCGCCATCAAGGCATCAACATCTGCAGGTGCCTGAGCGAGTGCAACTGCAGCTACGTCGTGACTAAACTTCAAGAAGTTTTCATCTTTACCAACAAAATCTGTTTCGCAATTCACTTCTAAAATTACGCCTTGTTTACTGTCGTCACTGATCATCATAACTACAGTGCCTTCAGCAGCTACTCTAGAGGCTTTCTTGTCTGCTTTTGCTTGACCTGATTTACGCATCAATTCAATCGCAGCATCCATATCACCGTCAGATTCTGTTAAGGCTTTCTTACATTCCATCATGCCTGCGCCTGTTCTCTCGCGCAGTTCTTTTACCATTGAGGCAGAAATTTGCATATTTAATTCACCTATCTAAATATCTAAAAAGTATAAAAAGTTAGTCTGAGCTTTCAGCCGGCTTGTCATCTGATTCAGCGGCTTTTGCTTCTTCAGCAGGAGCGGCATCTGTTTCAGCTTTAGCAGCAGCTTTCTTTTTCGGTGCTGCTTTTGGCTTAGCTTTGGCTTTAGGCTTTTTCTTTTCTGCAGCCTCATCTTTAACTTCTACGAACTCGTTCTCATCACCAGTGATGGTTTGTGAACTCGCTTTCGCTTGCATCACTTCATTAGCAACCACAGATGTATAAAGTTCAATTGCACGAATAGCGTCATCATTACCAGGGATGACATAATCAACCCCTTGGAGTGAGTTGTTAGAATCGACTACAGCAACCACTGGAATACCCAGTTTAACGGCTTCTTTAACAGCGATTTCTTCATAACCGACATCAATAATGAAGAGCACATCAGGTAGAATGTTCATATTCTTGATTCCACCTAAACTGCGATTGAGTTTTTCAACTTCACGGCTGATCTGCAGAACTTCTCGCTTACCAAGACGCTCTGCGCCTTTGCCGTCGATCATTTCTTCAAGTTCTTTGAGACGCTTAATAGATTGTTTTACAGTATGAAAGTTAGTCAACATACCGCCTAACCAGCGATTATTAACATAAGGCATACCACAGCTTTCAGCGTGATTTTTTACCGCTTCTCGTGCAGAACGCTTAGTTCCTACGAATAAGACTTTGCCGCCGTTGGCGACCATCTTGCCTAGATAGTTTAGGGCCTCACCAAACATCGGCTGAGACTTCTCTAGGTTTATGATATGAATTTTGTTGCGCTCCCCAAAGATATAGGGGGCCATTTTAGGGTTCCAGTATCGAGTTTGATGGCCAAAGTGGACACCCGCCTCTAGCATCTGGCGCATAGTAACGTCAGTCATAATTGTTGCTCCTTTGTAAGGGTTTTAAACGTCCGCAGCTCCCATTCAACAACCATATTCAGATGTATTGATCTGCAATACGGCACCCCGTTAAATGTGTCGAGATACGTGTGATTTATTTTTTTGCGTCTAGCGCGACGGATTTATACCATAATCCGACTGAATCAACAATTTTATCCCCTAAAATGCCGGTTCTGATAGACTTCACACACTGAAATTCATGCCTTTCACAGTGTAAGGTGTTTGTTCAGCTAAACTCGACACTAAAATCTTGCTAATTTAACCAATCTACAAGGCTAACTAGCTCTAAGCATGCAGACAATATGGCTATACACATAAAATCACCCGAAGAAATAGAAAAAATGCGCGTTGCAGGACGACTGGCGTCAGAGGTCCTGCAAATGATAGAGCCCCATGTGCAGGCAGGAATAACCACTCAGGAACTCAACGATATTTGTCACGATTATATCGTTAACACCCAATCTGCGATTCCTGCGCCGCTCAATTATCGTGGTTTTCCACGTTCAGTGTGCACATCTATCAATCATCAGGTATGCCATGGCATTCCTGGCGATAGAGTTCTGAAAACCAATGACATCGTAAATATTGATATTACGGTGATCAAAGATGAATTTCATGGTGACACCAGTAAAATGTTCCATATAGGTAAACCCACGATTAAAGCTACACGTTTGGTTGACCTCACTTACCAAGCCATGAAAATAGGCATAGAAGCCATCAAACCTGGCGTAACGCTGGGTGATATTGGTCATCAGATACAAACGTTTGTGGAAAAGAATCACTGCTCTGTGGTACGTGAGTACTGCGGTCATGGCATTGGAAAACAATTTCATGAAGAACCACAAGTTTTGCATTATGGCTCACCCAATAGTGGTGAAGTGCTGCAGCCCGGGATGACCTTCACCATAGAACCGATGGTCAATGCTGGCAAACGTCACGTACGCCTGCTACCAGACAAATGGACAGTCGTGACCAAAGACCATAGTTTATCTGCACAGTGGGAACATACTCTATTAGTTACTGATAATAGTTATGAAGTATTAACTCGCAGACCCGAGGAAACTTTTAGCATCGATGCCTAAGCTGACACCTGTACCCGCTTTTATTAGCGACCAAACTTGGTGGCCAACACACGATTCTGAATGGTCTTCAGCTATAAATAATACGTCTGAAATGAAAGCTTGCGTTAACAACACACGCCAAGCCGTAATAGACGCCTTTAATAATGACGTGTGTATCTCTGATTGTGTGAGTGGCTATGCTTGTGCTATCGATCATCTGCTCTGGCATGCTTGGCAAGCTCAACATCTCTGCGCTAACGAAGCCTCACTAATAGCTGTCGGCGGATATGGTCGCGCAGAATTACATCTACAATCAGACATCGATTTGATGATTGTGATACCTGACCACATCAGTGCTGAAACTGAATCTAAGCTGAGTGCTTTTATCACTTGTTTATGGGATAGCGGTCTAGAAGTTGGGCACTCCGTGCGCAACCTAGAGCAAGCGTTTGAAGAATCAAAAAAAGATATCACCGTCATCACCTGCATCATGGAATCACGCCTATTAAATGGCGACCAAACACTTTACCAACAACTCACTCAATGTCTTGCTAATGATCAGCTGTGGTCGAGTGTAGATTTCTATCAGGCCAAAAAACAGGAATTATCAGATCGCCACGCAAAATACGGCGATACCCTCTATCAACTAGAACCTAACATTAAAGAGGGCCCTGGCGGCCTGCGCGATATTCAATTTATCGACTGGGTCAGCAAGCGATATTTCAATCATCAAGATTTACATGAGCTGGTAGCAAAAGGCTTTTTACTCGAAGAGGAATACAACTCGCTCAACCGTATACGAGAGTATTTATGGAGCGTACGTTTTAGATTAGCACTGATTACGCAGCGTCGTGATGAACGTTTACTATTTGATCATCAAATAGAACTTGCACGCCTATCGGGTTATAACGACTCCAACGCTAATTTAGCGGTGGAGCAATTCATGCAAAATTATTATCGCCATTTGAATGAATGTTATCAGTTAGTGACATTGTTATCGGCTCATTTTCAAGAGCATTACCTGAGTGATACTAATAAACAAGAAAAAACACGCATAGGCGATCACTACCATATGATTGGCGATGTATTGCATATCAACGATGCAGAGACTTTAATCCGTCATCCAGAAATCTTCCTAGATATATTTCTGACCTTACAGCAAAGACCAGAACTGAATCAGATCGGCAGTCATAGTATGCGTTTAATTCGTGACAATCTAAATTTGATTGATGATGGTTTTCGCAACCACAGTCAAAACAAAACTCTTTTTGTCCAAATACTTCGCCAACCTCGCCTCATCGCACGCGAGTTAAAACGTATGCATAGCCTCGGTGTGCTGGCAGCTTATTGGCCTGCCTTTGGACGTATAGTTGGACACATGCAGTATGATCTTTATCATGTATATACCGTCGATCATCACATTCTGACAGTACTGACAGAAGCGCGCCGACTGGGTGACAATAAACGTACTGAAGATGATATCAGTGCTATTTTCCATTCACTGCCTAAACTGGAAATTCTATATCTTGCCGCACTATTTCATGATGTTGCCAAAGGTCGAGATGGAGATCACTCGACTGAAGGTGCAGAGGAGTCTATGCAGTTTTGCTTGGATCATGGTTTGAGCCAATACGACGCCACACTGGTCAGATGGTTAGTTGAGAATCACCTGATCATGTCGATTACAGCTCAGCACAAAGATCTCAATGAACCCAGTGTTATCCAAAAATTTACCGACCAAGTATCGAGCGTCATACGCTTAAACTATCTTTATCTACTTACCATCGCTGATATCAAAGGTACCAATCCAACTTTATGGAATAACTGGCGCTCAACATTATTAGCAGACCTATACAAATACACCGCTTTCCAGTTAAGAGCAGAATCACCTCGAGACAACAGCGCCATCATAAAAGACATTAAATCTTCTGCATTAACTCAATTGGAACAACAAGGGTTTGATCGACAAGAATGCCAACAGTTTTGGCAGTCTCATCATCAGGATTACTTCCTAAGACATACGGATGATGAAATTGCTTGGCATACACATATAGCGCTCAGCCCCAACAACGAGTCCAACACGCACGTGCATGCTCGCGTTTCACAGCAACGCGGAAGTACTGAGATCTTCATCTATACTCCAGATAAAGCCCATTTGTTTGCTCAGCTCACCGATTGTTTGCATACACATAATTTAAGTATTTTAGATGCGCGTATTATTACCTCTAAGACAGGCATGACGTTTAATACATTTAATATTACAGATCACTTAGGTGCAGCAGTTGATCGTCAAGAGCAGCTTCAAATCATTCAAAATGATATCAAGCATACTCTCACTCATAATATCATTGAGCATAACCAAGCCGGTCAATTTGTCTCTACACGCATGCTACATTTTCAAGTGCCAGCAGTGATCAACATCAAGAATGCTGAACATCTAGAACATACTGTTTTGCATATTCATGCGTCTGACCATCCTGGTTTATTGGCTAACATTGCACAGGTCCTAACATCCGCTGATATTAAAGTCATAGGCGCACGTGTCAGTACGCTAGGTGAAAAAGTACACGATATCTTTCATATCACACACATGGATGGCAGCAAAATTATTAATGATAAAGACAAGCAATCCTTATCCGATTACTTGCAAATCCAGTTAGCACCTGCCGACAATCAGCAAACTAACTATACTTTTTAACCAGCATTATTATGTTATGAATCCAGATCTGAATAAGTTACATGCTTATCCTTTTGAGAAATTAAAAAGCTTATTTGAGGGAGCCACACCCAACTCTCAACTTGAACCCATTAATCTATCAATAGGTGAGCCCAAAAGCCCAACGCCTGATTTCATCAAACAGGCTCTCATCGACAATATTGACAGTCTAGCCAAATATCCCAAAACCAAAGGTGAACTAGAATTAAGAAGTGCTATCTGTAATTGGTTACTCCAACGCTTTGATTTGCCAGAAACAAGTCTAGATCCTGAACGTCATATTCTACCAGTCAATGGTAGTCGCGAGGCTTTATTCGCTATTGCTCAAACGGTTATCGATCAAACTCAAGCTGCTACAGTTATCAGTCCTAATCCTTTCTATCAGATTTATGAAGGTGCGGCGCTATTGGCTGGTGCTGAACCGCTTTACCTAGACCTGAGTGTGCAAGATGGTAAGTTACCAGCTCTCGGTAGGATTGATGCGGCCACTTGGAAGAAAACCCAGATGGTCTATATATGTACTCCATCTAATCCTACCGGCGATGTAATACCACAGGAATCTCTCCAACACTTGATACAACTTGCGCATGAATATGATTTCGTAATTATTTCAGATGAATGCTATTCGGAAATATATTTCGATGAACAGCATCCACCTAGAGGATTACTGCAAGCCTCTCAAGCCTATGGTGATCATGACTATCAACGCTGTCTAGCATTTTACAGTCTATCTAAGCGCAGTAATGCTCCAGGATTACGATCGGGCTTTGTGGTGGGGGATGAGCAGTTGATCAGCAAATTCTTTAAATATCGCACCTATCATGGTTGTGCTATGCCTATTAGCACTCAAATGGCCAGCGCTGCAGCTTGGAGCGACGAACAGCATGTAAAACTCAATCGCGAACGTTATCGACAGAGTTTTCAAGCTTTCATTGAAGAATTACAAGATATCACCACCATAAATCAGCCTCAGGCAGGGTTTTATATCTGGTTAAATACGCGAATAGATGATGAAGAATTCGCACTTAGGTTATACTCCCAGCACAATGTGACGGTGCTACCCGGACAATATCTTGGTAGAAGCGTGAACGGCACCAATCCTGGCGCACATTATGTACGTATCGCATTGGTGGCAGCACCACAACAATGCCGCGAAGCTGCACAGAGAATCGGGCGTTTTATTAGTAGCCATTGTTAAATGGCAACCATTAAATAAATATAGACACAGTTAAGGAAATCACTATGAGTACTCAAGATATCATCGAAGGCGCTTTTGAAGATCGTGCCAATATCTCACCTAGCAATGTAAGCAGCGAAGTTAAAGTGGCTGTCATTGAAACTATGGCGCAATTAGATGCCGGTCAACATCGTGTGGCTGAGAAAAAAGATGGCGATTGGGTAGTCAATGAATGGCTCAAGAAAGCTGTTCTACTCTCATTTAGAATCGAAGAAAATAGTGCTATGCAATCTGGCTTTGCTCAATACTATGACAAAGTGCCTCCAAAATTTGCTAATCAATCAGAACAAGAACTTGAGCAAATGGGTGTGCGTATCGTACCTCCTGCCATGGCTAGACGCGGTGCTTATATTGCACCGGACGTGGTGCTTATGCCTAGTTTCGTCAACATCGGCGCCTATGTAGATTCAGGCACTATGGTCGACACTTGGGCTACCGTGGGTTCATGTGCGCAGATCGGCAAAAACGTTCACTTGTCAGGTGGTGTAGGTATTGGTGGCGTATTAGAGCCATTACAAGCAGCACCCACTATCATTGAAGACAACTGCTTCATTGGCGCACGCTCAGAAGTGGTCGAAGGCGTAATTGTAGAACAAGGCGCAGTAATTTCTATGGGTGTTTATATCGGCAAAAGCACCAAAATCTTCAATCGTGAAACGGGAGAAGTCAGCTACGGAAGAATTCCTGCCGGCTCGGTCGTAGTGTCTGGCAACTTGCCGTCTAAAGATGGTAGCTACAGCCTTTACTGTGCCGTCATCGTTAAGCAAGTTGATGAGAAGACTCGTAGCAAAGTCGGTATCAATGAATTACTAAGAGCAATCGATTAACATCAGTCATTGTTATGACAACTCTGTATGGCATTAAAAACTGCGACACGGTAAAAAAAGCGCGTCGCTGGCTTGATAGCCACCATGTTGACTATAACTTTCATGATTTTCGTGATCATGGCCTTGAGCGATCTCAGCTAGAGACCTGGGTAAAACAAGTCGGCTGGGAAACACTGGTGAATCGTCGCAGTACCACTTGGCGTGGTCTGTCTGACACTGAAAAATCCACCATGAATGAACAAAAGGCTGTGCAAACTATGCTTGCACAGCCTACCTTGATTAAGCGCCCTGTGCTGGTCATGCAAGAAAATGTTACAGTTGGATTCAATGAAAAAACCTACACTGAATGTCTGTGAACTCTACACTCGAACTTAGTCAACAATTGATCCAAAAGCCCTCCGTTACGCCTGATGATAAAGGTTGTTTGGATTTACTCTCTGAACGCCTAGCCGGTAGTGGCTTTGAATGCCACATGCTGCCCTTCGACGAAGTCTCGAATGCATGGATAGTACGTGGCAACCAAGCGCCATTGTTTGTCTTTGCAGGACATACTGATGTGGTTCCTACGGGCCCAGTTGAGAATTGGACCCATCCTCCTTTTGCGGCACATATAGAAGATGGCACTTTGCATGGGCGCGGATCAGCGGATATGAAAACTTCAATTGCGGCCATGACGATCGCTTGTGAAGAATTTGTTCAAGAACATCCTGATCACAAAGGCTCGATTGCTTTTCTTCTCACCAGTGATGAGGAAGGCCCAGCCATCAATGGCACTGTGAAAGTTGTTGAACATCTGCAATCCAAAAACATCAAAATCGATTACTGTCTGGTCGGCGAA
>CBFHSW010000056.1:0-9010 GCA_965658595.1 Gammaproteobacteria bacterium
CACTCCATTTGGGTGTACATTATTCCACTTAGGTTTTCTATTTAGAGTTTCTCCATTTCCTTTCGCATCATGTTGTTTATAAAAAGTCATCTGCAAATCCATCGTAATTGCTGAATGACAATCCACTTTTACATGTGCTAATCCTGAAAGGTCATGATACTTGGTTGGCTTGGCATAATTAGAGAGACGCCAATAATAGACATATTCTTTATCATGAGTAATTTTGTTGAAATCTATGCTGTAGCGATCACCATTTGAAGTTGAGGCGATCTCAGTCCACTCGGCAAAAACAATATTAGGGAGGATGATCACAAGCAAAAATATTGTTATTACGGATGAATTAGATAAAAGAATTTTCATTAATTGACCTTCGCTAACTTTAAGAAGTTTGAGTGCTAGATTGTAGAGAACTGGTGTGAATTGCCTTTATGAGTGCTTTTCTGGAGAACTCTATCTAAGATTAGCATTCTATTCTTTAAAGTGACAAATAAAAGAATGATGAATCCTTTACAAGGAAACAACGACAAACCAGGTATTATTGAGCATAGGGTTGTGAAAAAACGCATATTACCACTACACTGACGAATGATAGTTAGCGTTATATTTTGCAAGAGCGCTCAATCTCAATAATTAAGATAGTTAATACCATGACAGAATTTTTTAATACAGGCTTAAGCGAACAGCAATTCTTAGATGAGTACTGGCAGAAAAAGCCCTTACTCATGCGTGGAGCCTTAAGTCATTTTCACTCTCCTATTACTCCAAATGAACTCATAACATTGGCCTGTGACGATGAAATAGAAGCACGTTTGATTCAAGAAAATGGACCTGATAACAGATGGCAGTTAAAGAATCATGCTTTAAATGAGAAAGACTTTAAACGTCTACCAGAGACACATTGGACGGTATTGGTGCAGGATGTTGATAAGCATCACATAGAGCTTCAGAGACTGATTGATCCATTTAGATTCATTCCTGATTGGCGACGTGATGATTTGATGATTAGTTATGCAAGCAAAGATGGAAGCGTAGGCGCACATATCGACAGTTATGATGTATTTCTACTCCAAGCTATGGGAACACGGCGTTGGCAGATTAGTGATCATCCTATATATGATCCTGAGTTTATTGAAGGCATAGACTTGCAAGTATTAAAACATTTTACTCCAGATTTAAGTTGGGATTTAGCTCCTGGTGATTGTTTATATCTTCCACCTCACTATGCTCATCATGGTATGGCTTTGGATGACTGTATGACTTTTTCTTTTGGTTATCGCTCTCCCACTAAAGTTGAGTTGCTGGGTGGCATAACAGATGCCATGTTGGAAAATGAAGTCGGTCATGAGCGTTATTCTGATCCTCAATTAATCATCTCAAAACACTCCCACGAAATCTCTCAACAAGCTATTCAAGAAGTGAAGCAACAATTGCAGACAGCCATCAATGCAGCAGATGCAGAGATCGCTTTAGGCTTGGGACGTTTAGTCACAGATACAAAAAGTAGTTTGATTGAGAAAACAGAGCAGATGTTGACAGATCTGCCAAATGCGCAAGAATGTTCAAATTTATTTGTGCAAGGCAAAATACTCAAACGCAATGTTTTTTGCCGCTTTGCGTGGAGTGATCAGCATCAAGGCACGATACTTTTTTGTGCTGGCGAAGCTTATTTATTAGACCAGCGTGAACACGCCATCATACTCTCTGAGGGTGATGTCATTACAGCAGAGCAATGGTCACAATTAGGCTCAAATGATCAATTTGCCGAGATACTATGTGAGTTGATTGCTGAGGGTGCGTGGATTTGGTCTGCTGCATGATCAACTCTATTTGTAAGGTGCTTAAGCAGCGCAAATAGCGCTCTCTTAATCGCCCTACTCGATTGAGAGGGTTTAAGCCAAACTATCTTCTGCCACGAAGTATTTAGGATCTTTTATCACATTCACTTCTACTAAACTGCCCGCTTTAGTTAATAGTTGTCGACATTCCGATGACAAGTGAACTAAATGCAATGTCTTACCCGCATTTAGATAGCGCTCAGCCAATGTATCTATCGCTTCTAAGCCTGAATGATCAGCTACACGTGAGCGTGCAAAATCGACAATTACATCATTGTTATCTTTACGTGGATCGAAGCTCTCTAGAAATGACGTTACCGAGCCAAAGAATAATGGGCCCATAACTGCATACACAGTAGAGCCTTTGTGATCTTCACGAGCTTCAATACGAATATGTTTGGCATGTTCCCAAGCAAAGACTAAGGCAGACACAATCACACCTACTATGACTGCGACAGCTAAATCAGTCATCACTGTCACGGCTGAAACTAATATCAATATGAAGGCGTCTGATTGAGGGACTTTGGAGATAATACGAAAGCTAGACCATTCAAAAGTGGCAATTACAACGATAAACATTACACCGATAAGTGCCGCCAACGGAATACGTTCAATCAACGCTGAGCCAACTAAAATGAATAGTAATAAAAATAGTGCGGCACTGATACTGGATAAACGGCCTTTACCACCAGAATTAACATTAATCATACTTTGGCCGATCATGGCACAACCCCCCATACCGCCGAAAAAGCCTGTCACTGTGTTAGCAACGCCTTGACCGATACATTCACGATTACCTCGACCACGTGATTCTGTAATCTCATCAATCAATCGCATGGTGAGTAAAGATTCAATCAAGCCAATGGCGGCGAGAATCAATGCATAAGGAAGGATAATAAATAGAGTATCAAGATCGTAAGGTACAGTGGGTATATGAAAGTTAGGTAGTCCGCCCTTAATTGAGACAACATCACCTACGACTTTCGTATCCAAATTCAACCAAAACACCAAACCAGTCACAATTAAGATAGAGACCAGTGACGCAGGTACGGCTGTGGTAATACGCGGAAAGTAACGAATAATAAGCATTGTGACACCAACTAAGCCAACTAATAATAATAGTTCGTCACTTCGCAACCATGCGATATCAACAATAGAGCCTTGCATGAAAGTACCCTCTAACCATCCAGCCTCACCCTCTTGTCCAAAGTGGCTCAATTGAGCTAAGAAAATGACAATGGCCAGACCATTCACAAATCCCAGCATCACAGGATAAGGCACCATTCGAATGAATTTACCAAGTTTTAACAACCCTGCTGTAATTTGTAAGATGCCCATTAATACCACAGTGATAAACAGATATTCGACACCATGATCAGCCACCAGTGCGACCATCACGACAGCAAGTGCCCCAGTAGCACCACTGATCATGCCTGGACGTCCACCAATACACGCTGTAATTAGACCGACTAAAAAAGCAGCATAGAGGCCTACAAGAGGCTCAACACCAGCCACAAAAGCGAATGCAACCGCTTCAGGGACTAGAGCGAGTGCTACCGTTAGACCTGACAACAGATCATTCTTATAACTAGCCAGTTGAGCTAGTTGAAAATTCAACATAAAGATTTCTCAATATTAATAGACAGCATTTAACACCTAATGGCGTCCAAGGCTGTGGTAGATAAGGAGTTTTGAAGGATTAGCTCAGAACTATGAGCCATCTGAAATATGCGCGCATTATACTCATAAAAGCGCACACTGCACGCTCTATACTTAAATATCACAAGATAGTAACATTTAAGACTGCTTCCAGTGGATTACTGCGAGCATCAAAAGTCAAAGTACCAACGAAAAGGTGCTTAATACAGTAAGTGTTGAGTTACTCATAGTGCAGTATTGACTGACAAACCTATAAAAAAGTTGAATGTACAAAAAAACAGATCCTGTGATTGTTCTGGAACAGAAAAGCGTTATTTCTTATAGGAGATGTAAAGAATTTCTATCTCGATTTAAATACATTTCATTATGTATAAAAATTTCAATTCCATCATTGATTTTTATTCATCAAGATAAACTCTCTGAGAAGGATATTTCAGAAAAATCAACATTTGTTGAAAATTATTCTAGATTGAACGAGCTTTTAGCTAGGAAAAACTCTGATGACATCTCGCTATTTAAATGCAGCCCGACAATAATCAAGCATTGATAGCAACGTTAACAAAGCGGCTAATATTAAAAGATATTGCCCAATAATAAAGATAGGAATACCAAATAATGGTTGATGCCAAAGTAATAAAACGATGGCAAGTATTTGGAAAGTGGTTTTAACTTTCCCAAGTGATGATACAGCGACTGCTGCACGTTGACCTAGCTCAGCCATCCATTCTCGCAAAGCTGACACTGCAATTTCTCGACCTATAATAATTAATGCAGGTATCAGTATGAGCATGGAGTTATGCTGATGCACGATCATGACTATTGCAATGCAGACCATTAATTTATCTGCCACTGGATCAAGAAAAGCGCCAAACTTGGAGGTCTGGTTGAGTCTCCTAGCCAAGTAACCATCTAACCAATCAGTAATACCCGCAAGAATAAAGATAAGCGCTGCCAACGGCATGGCATTATCAAGGCTAGAAAAGTAAGTTATAAAAAGTAATGGGATCAACGCAATTCTTGCTAGCGTGAGTATGTTGGGAATTGTTAACAGCATGGATTATGAGTTTCCTTGCAAGGTTTCGAGTATGGTCAGAGCTAACTGTTTGCTGATACCGGGTACTTTAACAAGTTCTTGTTCATTTGCACGACTAATCCCTCGCAATCCTCCAAAATGTTTAAGCAAATTTTGACGTCTTTTGGGGCCTAAACCTGGGATATCCTCTAGTGGAGAGACATTACGTGCTTTTTTACGCCGAGCTCGATGGCTGGTAATAGCAAAGCGGTGAGCCTCATCTCGTATCTGCTGTATTAAATGTAACGCGAGCGAGTCATCGGCCAATGTTATCGGTTGTTTGTCCCCTAACAAAAACAACTGCTCTAATCCCGCTCTGCGATCTTCACCTTTAGCCACACCTATTACTAATACATTAGTAACATTCAAGGCCTGCATCACCTCTCCTGCCTGTGTGAGCTGCCCCTTGCCGCCATCAATGAATAAAATATCTGGCAACTTACCCTCACCTTTTTGTATGCGCTTGTAGCGTCTTGTGAGTGCTTGGTGCATGGCAGCATAATCATCGCCGGGCGTAATATCTTCAATATTAAATTTACGATATTCAGATTTGGCAGCACCTTCGCGATCAAAGACCACACAAGAAGCTACTGCACGCTCACCTTGAGTATGGCTAATATCAAAGCATTCCATGCGTTGAACAGGTTGCTGCAGATTAAAAATAGCTTCCAACGCTTGATAGCGTTGCTCTATACCAGCACGACTAGCTAGTTTTGTTTCAAATGCCGTGGTCACATTCTTATTAGCAAACTCCAACCAACGTGCACGTTTGCCACGAACAGAAGCTGAAATCTTTACCTTACTCCCTCGTTGATGAGTGAGCATTTCCTCCAATAAAGACGCCTCTGCAGGACATTCAGACATAATGATTTCTTCTGGAGGCGTCCGATCTAAATAGTATTGTCCAATAAAGGCGTTCAGCAGTTCTGCTTGTTCATATTGGTGAGGCGTTTTGGGAAAATAACTTTTATTGCCTAGGTTCATTTTGTTGCGCACTTGGAATACTTGCACACAAGCAAGATCATCTCGTATGCGAGCAGTAATGATGTCACAGTCACTTGATAAATCACTCACATATTGCTGTTGAGAGACTTGTCGTAACGAATCAATTTGATCTCTTAGTTTAGCGGCATGTTCAAATTCTAAATTAGTCGAGGCCTCTTCCATTTCTGTGATTAGATGATTAACCACTGAGTCACTTTTTCCTTGCAAGAATTTACGCGCATAATCGACATCTTTGGCATAATTTTTTTCACTAATAAGATTCACGCAAGGTGCTGTGCAACGTTCAATTTGGTATTGTAAACAAGGCCGTGAACGGTTTTTGTAAAAACTCTCAGCACACTGACGCACCATGAAAGTTTTTTGTAATAGATTAAGTGTCTCTCGAACAGCACCTACACTGGCATAAGGACCAAAGTACTCGCCCTCCTTCTTTTTTGAACCCCGATAAAAACTCAGACTTGGAAAATCATGCTGTGACAAAAAAATATAGGGATAGCTTTTATCGTCACGTAATAAAATATTATATTTTGGACGATGTTGCTTAATAAGATTGTTTTCTAGTAATAATGCTTCTGCCTCTGTATTAGTTACTGTTACTTCCACATTACATATCAATTGAATCATGGACTGAATACGCGGACTGGTATTACTTCGATTGAAATAACTAGAGACTCGTTTTTTTAAATTCTTTGCCTTACCCACATAAAGCACATCCGCATTATTATCTAACATACGGTAAACCCCGGGTTGAGGTGTTAGACATTTTAAAAATGCCTTCGAATCAAAGTTTGTGGCTTGCTCTGCCATGCGTTTTATGTGCTACTGAGGATGGAATCTATTCTAGCGAATATTGCCTCAAATTGTTCAACCGTTAAACGCCGTGTTTGGGTGTTGTATCGACTGCAATGATACGAATCAACTAATAATAGATGTTCATCAAGTTGATGTTCTGCAGCATGTGCAAAAGGAAAGTCTTTAAGGCGTATACCACGTGCTCTCAATATGGACTCATGCGAAATACGTCCTAACGCCAGTAATACATGAGGGCCTTGCAAAGCTTGCAACTCCTCTTGTAGATAGAGATTACAGTTTTTAACCTCGGCGCCGGTCGGTTTGTTCTGGGGAGGTACACATTTTACGGCATTAGTAATACGCGCATTGATAAGTTTCAAACCGTCATCTACTGATGAAGATTCTGGCGAACTGGAAAAACCAAACTTATGCAACGTTTGATAGAGGATTAAACCTGCATGATCTCCGGTAAATGGTCGTGCGGTAGCATTCGCTCCATGTAGACCAGGTGCTAAACCGACGATCAATAATTGCGCATCAAGATCTCCAAAGGCAGGGACAGGTTTACAATAGTAGCTGGGATATTGTTGTTTGGATTCTAATAGGTATTCTGCAAGACGTGTGCAACGCTTACAATCAATGCTAAAAGTGCTTTTAGCCCCCATCTTAGATTAAAACTTGAGTAAGGCTGAGCCCCAAGTGAAACCGCCACCGAAAGCTTCTAGGATCACAGATTCTCCACGTTTAATGCGCCCATCTCGAACTGCTGTATCTAACGCTAATGGAACTGAGGCCGCAGAAGTATTGCCATGTTGATCAACGGTTACGACAACGCGATCAATAGGTAGTTTAAGTTTCTTAGCGGTTGCTAGAATTATTCGCGTATTAGCTTGATGTGGTACTAACCAATCAATTTGTGATTTTTCATAGTTATTAGCCGCTAATGTTTCATCTGCAATGCGTCCGAGTGTATTTACAGCCATCTTGAAGACTTCATTACCTTTCATGTAGATGTAAGCTTCGCCTTTCTTGAGAAGCTCATACCCCTCTGAGATACCACGTGGCACATGTAAAAGATGTTCGTAGCTGCCATCCGCATGCAAATGAGTAGAGAGAATGCCAGGCTCTTCACTGGCCTCTAAAACCACAGCACCAGCACCATCTGCAAATAACACGCATGTGCTTCGATCGGTCCAGTCAACAATTCTTGAGAGTGTTTCTGCACCTATGACCAGTGCTGTTTTTGCCGCACCGGCTTTTATAAAGTTATCCGCTATAGAGAGCGCGTAAACAAAACCTGTGCATACCGCTTGAACATCAAAAGCTGGACAGCCATGGATGTCTAAACGTTTTTGAATTAAACATGCGGTACTTGGAAATACTTTATCCGGTGTAGTTGTCGCAACTATGATTAGATCGATATCTTCAGGACTTTTATCTGCCATTTGCATGGCACGACGAGCTGCAATCACGCCGAGATCAGCAGTGGTTTCGCCTTCTGCTGCAATATGTCTTTTCTTAATGCCGGTGCGCTCCTGAATCCATTGATCAGTCGTTTCCACCATCGACTCTAAATCTTGATTGGTGAGTACTTTTTCAGGTAAGTAACTGCCAGTTCCTTGGATACGCGAATAAGTCATAGTTATGTCAAAAAGTGCTCTAGCTGTTTATCGATAAGTTCAGGGACGTCTTTTTCAGACTCAATAATAGCCATCTTGATCGCATTCTCAAATGAATATGTATCTGCGCCTCCATGACTCTTTATCACTATACCCTTTAAACCTAATAAAGAGGCACCATTATAGTGTCGTGGATCAATGGTTTCTTTTAAGTCTCTAAGAACAGGCCGCGCCAATAAAGCAACCATTTTAGTATAAAGGTTTTTAGTGAATGATTGTTTGGCAAGATGTGATATCAAACGAGCGACACCTTCACTTGTTTTAAGTGAGACGTTACCCACAAATCCATCACAGACCACTACATCTACATCACCGTAAAAGATGTCATCGCCTTCTACATAACCAATATAGTTGAGTCCACTGCTATCGAGTAATTTATTAGCCTCTTTGACTTGATCATTACCTTTAATAGCTTCTTGACCTACGTTTAATAAACCGACCTTCGGCTTGGGCATGTCATCGACTGCACTGGCAAGGACTGATCCCATTACTGCGAATTGGAAAAGGTTTTCAGCTTTACAATCGACATTTGCACCAAGGTCTAACATATGGGTATGACCTTTTATAGCAGGTAAAATAGTGTTAATTGCAGGACGATCAATACCCGCAAGCGTATGTAGAACATATCTTGCAGTCGCCATCAAAGCCCCCGTATTACCTGCACTTACGCAGGCATTTGCTTGCTTATCTCTGACCATATTAATGGCAACACGCATTGAAGAGTTTTTCTTATTACGAAGTACCTGAGCCGGTGGCTCATTCATGCCAACAACTTCTGAAGTATGTTGAATAGTATAGCGACCAGCATCAATGCCGTTTTGGCTATCTAGTTGAGAACGAATTATAGATTCATCACCCACTAAAATGAGTTGAAGCTCTGAGTATTTTTTGAGAGCACTTACCGCTGCGGGCACTACGACTTTCGGGCCGAAGTCACCGCCCATACAATCAAGAGCTATAGTGGTATT
>CBFHSW010000057.1:0-18696 GCA_965658595.1 Gammaproteobacteria bacterium
CTATTCGATCTGACCATGCACCAAAGGGTATTTGCAGGGTCGCCTGCGTTAATCCATAAATACCGATCGCAAGTCCCACTAATAATGGCGTCACCTCCTCCAGATTCTCAGCATATATAGTAAATACTGGCAGGATCATGAATAACCCCAGCATGCGAGTCGCATAAATTAATGCTAAAGAAAAGGCTGTTTTAAGCTCAATAGAATTCATTAAGTCCTCTTTAATGTAACCACGCGGGAGAAAAATAGCTGTTGTTTAGATCAGCTTTGAGTAATTTTGCTTTAAGTGCACTTATGCACGTATATTAGCAAGTTTAATTCGACTGAGAAATGCGCATGGCAGGTATACAGATACGCGGGGCCCGAACCCATAATCTAAAAAACATTGATTTAGACTTACCCCGTGATCAATTAATCGTCATTACTGGATTATCTGGCTCTGGAAAATCTTCTTTAGCCTTCGATACCATTTTTGCGGAAGGCCAGAGACGCTATGTCGAATCGTTATCAGCTTATGCCCGCCAATTTTTGGCACGCATGGAAAAACCTGATGTCGATCATATCGAAGGCTTGTCGCCTGCGATCTCTATTGAGCAAAAATCTACCTCGCATAATCCGCGCTCAACCGTTGGCACCATCACAGAAATATATGATTATTTACGCCTATTGTACGCGCGTATAGGCACGCCACGCTGCCCTACCCACCATCTAGACCTTGATGCTCAAACCGTCAGTCAGATGGTTGATAAAGTAATGGAGCTTCCTGTCGACAGTCGGATGATGCTACTAGCCCCTGTAGTACAGAACCGTAAAGGTGAGCATTTACAATTGCTACAATCTCTCCATGCTCAAGGTTTCCTACGAGCGCGCATTGATGGTGAAGTATACGAATTAGATGAACCACCTAAACTAGACCTGCGTAAGAAACACAATATTGAAGTGGTAGTAGACAGATTCAAAGTCAAACCCGAAATAGAATTGAGGCTGGCAGAATCTTTCGAAACCGCACTCAAATTAGCTGATGAGGTGGCTCAAGTCGCCTATATTGACGAACCCGACAAAGATCCCATTCTATTCTCTGCCAAGTTTGCCTGCCCGGTATGTGGCTACAGTGTAAGTGAACTAGAACCGCGTTTATTCTCTTTCAATAATCCTATTGGTGCATGTGCAAATTGCGATGGCCTTGGAACTGAGGATTACTTTGAACCTGAACTGATTATTAATTCACCACAATTAAGTTGTGCAGGTGGTGCGATTCGTGGCTGGGATCGTCGCAATGCCCATTATTTTCAGATGATTCAATCATTAGCTGATCACTATCAATTTGACATTGATACGCCCTATGAATCTCTATCTGAAGATATTCAGGAATTACTATTGTACGGAAGCGGTGATGAGGTCATCAGCTTCAATTATGTTAATCAAAAAGGACGTACAAGTACTAAGCATCATCCATTCGAAGGTATTATTCCCACTATGGAGCGACGTTATCATGAGACTAGCTCAAATCTTGTGCGTGAAGAATTAAGTAAATATTTAGCCACTCAACCTTGCAGTCAATGTGAGGGCGATCGTCTCAATGTGCAGGCTAGAAATGTTTTCGTGAATGAGGCCAACCTACCTTCATTGACAGCCATCTCTATACAACAAGCTCTCAATTTCTTTGAAGCACTCGAATTAGACGGACAGCGTGCTCAAGTCGGCGCTAAGATTATCCATGAAATTCGTGATCGCTTATCATTTTTAGTTAACGTTGGATTAGATTATCTGTCATTAGAGCGCAGTGCTGACACTCTATCAGGAGGAGAAGCACAGCGTATCCGCTTAGCCTCACAAATTGGCTCAGGCTTGGTCGGCGTAATGTATGTCCTTGATGAGCCCTCTATCGGTCTCCATCAACGTGATAATCAACGCCTACTCGAGACCCTTGAACGCCTAAGAGACTTAGGCAACACAGTCATTGTGGTCGAACATGACGAGGAAGCTATCAGAGCGGCTGATTACGTTGTAGACATTGGTCCAGGCGCCGGTAGTCATGGTGGTGAAATTGTTGCTCAGGGCAATGCTCAAGAGGTTTATGACAACCCGCAGTCATTAACAGGCCAATATCTATCTGGCGCCAGAAGCATCAAAGTGCCACAACAGCGCACTGTGCCTGATCCAGAAAATCAACTCGTGATCGAAGGTGTGAGTGGCAATAACCTAAAATCAGTGCATGCCAAGTTCCCAGTAGGCTGCTTTATTGCCGTTACGGGTGTTTCAGGTTCGGGCAAATCTACTCTAGTCAATGACACACTCTATGCTTGTATGGCGAGAAGCTTAAACAAATCCAGCATACCCGTAGCACCTTATGAAGAAATTAATGGTGTAGAACACTTTGATAAGGTGGTGGATATTGATCAAAGCCCTATTGGTAGAACACCACGTTCAAATCCCGCCACCTATACCGGCCTATTTACTCCTATCAGAGAACTATTCGCAGGCACTCAAGAAGCACGTTCACGTGGATATAACCCAGGTCGCTTTAGCTTCAATGTTAAAGGTGGACGCTGTGAGGCCTGTCAAGGTGATGGGGTGATTCGAGTTGAGATGCATTTTTTACCTGACGTGTACGTCCCTTGCGAAGTATGTAAAGGCCAACGCTACAATCGTGAGACTTTAGAAATTCGTTACAAAGGTAAAAATATCTACGAAGTACTGCAAATGACTATCGAAGATGCTTTAGCCTTTTTCGATGCGGTACCTGTTGTTAAACGTAAACTTGAGACTCTGGTATCAGTAGGACTGACCTACATTACACTGGGACAAAGCGCCACTACCTTATCTGGCGGTGAAGCACAAAGAGTCAAGCTATCAAGAGAATTATCCAAACGTGATACCGGCAAAACACTCTACATACTCGACGAGCCTACTACCGGATTACACTTTTATGATGTAGAACAACTGCTTGGCGTGTTGCATAAGCTGCGTGATCATGGCAATACCGTGATCGTTATCGAGCATAATCTTGATGTCATCAAAACAGCTGATTGGGTGATAGATCTTGGGCCTGAAGGTGGTGCTGGTGGAGGTAAAATTATCGCAACAGGCACACCTGAGGAAGTAGCACGATGTAAGCAGTCTTATACTGGAAAGTTTCTGAAACCAATGTTACAGACAACGCCAGAAACATCCTGATGTATATAGCTCATAATGTGTTTAGGCTATCTGTAAAAAGACGACCTCTACACAGTGCAAATCCATCTCGGTACTTTCTAGTACTGAGAACGCTAACACTATAGTCGAAATACGATAAGCACTAACACGGCATCAATTCAATGGCATGCCGTGTTAGTTATATCAATTAAGAAAGTGCATAGTGAACGATGAACTCGCTTTTAATCTAATATATGCAATTGATAGGCACATAAAATTGACAAGGTAATTATGGAATATATATATGCTACGCATTAAAAAGCCAGCATGGTAGCTGGCTTTTTAAAAATCATGATTGTTGCAGGAATGCTGCTGAGCGATTACTCAGGTCGGTCGACTAACTCAACTAATGCCATAGGAGCATTATCACCAGCACGGAATCCACATTTTAGAATACGCAGATAGCCACCTGGACGCTCTTTATAGCGTGGGCCTAACTCTGTGAATAATTTACCGACTGCTGCTTTATCACGAAGACGTGAAAATACTAGACGACGCTGTGAGACAGAGTCTGTTTTAGCACGTGTAATCAATGGCTCAATAACACCACGCAATTCTTTAGCCTTGGGCAAGGTTGTTTTGATTACCTCATGCTCAACCAAAGAGACGGCCATATTACGAAACATGGCATTTCTATGCGCATCGGTTCTATTTAATTTTCTACCTGAGTGTCTGTGTCGCATTTTATTTCCTAATAATTCTGATGTTTCTAGATAATCAGTTTACGATCATCTTTCATGTGTGCTGGCGGCCAGTTTTCTAGACGCATCCCTAGTGACAAACCATGCGAACCTAATACATCCTTAATTTCAGTCAGTGACTTCTTACCAAGATTAGGGGTCTTCAACAATTCAACTTCTGTGCGTTGAATCAAATCACCGATGTAATAGATGTTTTCAGCTTTGAGACAGTTAGCTGATCGAACAGTTAATTCTAGATCATCTACTGGACGCATCAAAATTGGATCGATCTCTGCTTCAGCTTTAACTTGTTCCTCTTGCTCGTCACCTTGGAGGTCAACAAATACAGTTAGCTGCTGTTGTAATATTCCAGCGGCCTTACGTACAGTTTCTTCTGGATCAACTGTACCGTCTGTTTCTAATTCAATAATAAGCTTATCTAGGTTAGTACGCTGTTCAACACGAGCACGATCAACTGAGTATGAAACTCGTCTAACTGGACTGTAACTTGCGTCTAGTAACAATGTACCAATGGCTCGTTCTTCTGTTTCAACCTGTTGTGTAGCAGGTACGTAACCACGACCAACGGCAGCCTTTAATGACATATTCATAGACGCACCCGTTGTTAGGTGAGCGATAACATGTTCTGGATTAACAATCTCCATGTCTTGGTCACCCTGAATATCGGCGGCTGTGACAACACAAGGACCTGTTTTATTAACCGTTAGAGTTGCTTCCGTTTTGTCGTGCAGTTTGATCGCTACCCCTTTGAGGTTAAGAAGGATGTCTACAACATCTTCCTGAACACCCTCAATAGCGGTGTATTCATGCAATACACCCTCGATTTGTGCTTCAACAATTGAGCATCCGGGAATAGAAGACAATAAGATTCTTCTTAATGCATTTCCAAGCGTATGTCCAAAGCCACGCTCGAGTGGCTCTAAAATAATCTTTGCATTGCGCGGGCTAGTAATATTTACGTCAACTAACCTTGGTTTGAGTAACTCACCTGTACTTGCCACAATATATAACCTCTTAAGTGTTATTACTTAGAATATAATTCGACTACGAGTGATTCATTAATGTCTGCTGACAAATCTGAACGCTCTGGGGCTGATTTGAATGTGCCAGTCATCTTTTTAGTATCAACCGTTACCCAATCTGGAAATCCAAATTGCTCAGCAGTATTCAGCGAATCTTGTATTCTTAACTGCTTACGTGCTTTTTCTCTGATAGAGACAACATCATCAGCCTTACACTGATATGAAGGGATATTTACGATATCTCCATTTACAACTACAGATTTATGACTCACTAGCTGACGACATTCAGCACGTGTTACACCAAAACCCATACGATATACGACGTTATCTAAACGGCATTCAAGTAATTCTAAAAGATTTTCACCGGTTGAACCTTTACGCTGAGACGCTTTTTTATAGTAATTGCTGAACTGTTTTTCAAGTACGCCATACATACGACGTAATTTTTGTTTTTCTCTTAACTGTAAACCGTAGTCGGAGGTTCTACCACGCTTGTCACCATGCTGACCAGGAACTTTATCAGCTTTACACTTAGAATCTAATGGACGAGCACGGCTCTTTAAAAATAGATCCGTACCTTCACGACGACTCAGTTTACATTTTGGTCCTAAATATCTAGCCATAATGAACTACACTCTTCTCTTTTTCGGTGGGCGGCAACCGTTATGTGGAATCGGTGTGATATCTGAAATATTAGATATCTTGAAGCCTAATGCATTTAATGAACGTACTGCAGATTCACGACCTGGTCCTGGACCTTTAACAAGTACATCAAGGTTTTTCATGCCATATTCCAACGCTACATTTCCACATCTTTCTGCAGCTACCTGAGCTGCAAATGGTGTACTTTTACGCGAACCACGAAACCCAGATCCACCAGACGTTGCCCAACATAGAGCATTGCCTTGACGATCTGTAATAGTGATTATGGTGTTATTGAAAGACGCATTAATATGAGCAATCCCATCTGTGACCGTTCTTTTAGTCTTTTTACGCGTGCGTGTTGTATTACCTGCTGCCATATTCTTAACCTTAGATTATCGTTTAATAGGACGACGAGGCCCTTTGCGAGTACGTGCATTTGTCTTGGTACGCTGACCACGAAGAGGCAACCCACGACGATGACGAATTCCACGGTACGTACCGAGGTCCATCAAACGCTTAATATTCATGGAAACTTCACGACGAAGGTCACCTTCAACTTGAAATTTACCTACTTCAGTTCTTAACTTTTCAACTTCTTCTTCAGTCAGATCTTTGATCTTAACTGTCGGTAAGATACCTGCTGTTGCACAAATTTCTCGTGCACGAGTACGTCCAATACCGAAAATGGAGGTTAATCCTATTTCTGTATGTTTTTGTACTGGGATATTGATACCAGCAATACGTGCCACTCTATGCTCCTAATATTGTGTTATGTGTGTTTTCACACTGGGCCGCGAATTTTACCAACAAAATCACGGGTTTCAATTATTTATAGTTAATTAACCCTGACGTTGCTTATGTCTTGGATCGGTACAAATTACGCGCACTACGCGATTTCTACGAATGATCTTACAGTTGCGACAAAGTTTCTTAACTGATGCTCTTACTTTCATGTCTAGATTCCAAATATTAATCTATCTTGGTCGACCAGCACGGCCACCCTTCAAATTCGCTTTCTTCATTAATCCCTCGTACTGGCTGGACATTAAATGTGACTGCACTTGTGCAATGAAGTCCATGACCACAACAACGATGATTAGCAGTGATGTACCGCCAAAGTAAAAAGGTACATTCCATTTTAAAATCAAAAATTCTGGCATCAAACATACTAACGTTATGTAGATGGCCCCAACAGCAGTCAATCGAGTTAGAACACTGTCTATGTAGCGTGCGCTTTGCTCACCAGGGCGAATCCCAGGTATAAATGCGCCTGAACGTTTTAGATTATCCGCTGTATCGCGAGAGTCAAATACGATCGCTGTGTAGAAAAAACAGAAAAAGATAATAGCTAATGCATAAAACAACACATACAACGGTTGTCCCGGTGCTAGTGTGGATGCAATACCTTGTAACCATGAAAATCCATCTACATTTCCTGCCCACTGCGCCAATGTCGCAGGAAACAGGATAATACTTGAGGCAAATATAGGAGGGATAACACCTGCCATATTAAGCTTGAGAGGAAGATGACTACTTTGAGCTGCATACATCTTTCTGCCTTGCTGACGCTGTGCATAATTGACTGTTATGCGACGTTGTCCACGCTCTACAAATACTACAAACCCTGTGACTGCAATTGCCATTATGAATAGTAATAGCACTAACGCTCCAGACAATTCACCCGTACGTGCAAGTTCGATGGTTCCACCAAAAGCTGCTGGTAATCCAGCGACAATACCCGCAAAGATGATGATTGAGATACCGTTACCAATACCTCTATCTGTAATTTGTTCGCCTAACCACATCAAAAACATGGTTCCAGTGACTAAACTAATAGCCGCTGTAAAAATAAAACTTGGTCCCGGGCTAATAGCTATACCTTGATTCTGTAATGCTATAGATACACCCACCGCTTGGAATGTTGCTAGTACCACTGTTCCGTAACGGGTGTATTGAGTAATTTTGCGACGGCCGGCTTCACCTTCTTTCTTGAGCTCTTTAAGAGAAGGAATAACCGCACTCATTAACTGCATGATGATCGATGCTGAAATGTAAGGCATGATGCCTAGTGCAAATATACTTAGTCGCTCTAACGCGCCACCTGAGAACATGTTGAACATACCCAGAATGGTACTGCTCTGTTCTTCAAAAAATCTTGCCATGGCTGCTGGATCAATTCCAGGTGTTGGAATAAAGGTTCCAATCCTGAATACTATCAAAGCTACCAGCACAAATAATAGTCGCTGGCTCAACTCAGAGAGTTTACCTGAACCGCCCATTTGAGCTGCCATGTTTTCGCGAGATACTGACATAGTCTGTTAGTCTTCTATTGTCCCACCAGCAGCTTCCACTGCGGCACGAGCACCTTTTGTAAAGACTAAACCGCGTGTTTTTACTGCCTCAGTAATTTCTCCTGAAAGGATGACTTTTACACGCTTAGTGAATACAGGGACCAAATTAGCGTTTATCAAGGCTTTGATATCCACGACTTCTGCATTCGCGAGTAACAATTCATGCAATCTCAACTCTGCTGTTAATTTTGCTTTCGCTGAATTGAAACCATACTTAGGTAAACGACGTTGCAAAGGCATTTGACCACCCTCGAAACCAACCTTATGGAATCCACCTGAGCGGGACTTTTGGCCTTTATGACCGCGTCCACAGGTTTTACCTGTTCCAGATCCGATACCACGACCAACTCGTTTAGCGTTGCTGCGGCTGCCCTGTGCAGGCTTTAATGAATTAAGACGCATCTTATAATTCCTCTACCTTGAGCATGTAATTAATTTTATTGATCATGCCACGATTTTCAGGAGTATCAATGACTGTTACGGGGTTATGGATTCTACGAATACCAAGACCTCGCGCACACGCTTGATGTGACTTTAAACGTCCATGGATACTTTTAACTAATGTCACTTGTAGTTGTTTACTCATTATGACTTTCTCAATTAATTACCGATGATATCTTCTACGCGCTTACCACGTTTAGACGCGATATCGTCAGGTGATTGCATATCTTCTAATCCAGCGATTGTGGCTCGCACAACGTTGATAGGATTTCGTGATCCTATACATTTTGCTAATACATTTTTAACACCAAGCACTTCAAAGACTGCTCGCATGGCTCCACCGGCAATAATACCTGTACCATCTGAAGCTGGTTGCATATGGACTTTGGCTGCACCATGAATACCCACTTTCGGGTAATACAAAGTGCCATCTTTAAGAGGAATTTGTGTCATGTTACGACGTGCTTTTTCCATCGCTTTTTGAATGGCGATAGGTACTTCTTTAGCCTTACCATAACCAAAGCCTATTTTACCTTCACCATCACCAACAACAGTTAGTGCTGTGAAGCCAAATTGACGACCACCCTTTACCACTTTTGCTACACGATTGACTGCAACTAACTTTTCTTGCAACCCATCTGCGCTTTTAGTGGTGACTTCTGCTCCAGCCATAATTTACCCTTTAAATTCCTGCTAACTTAAAACTCTAATCCAGCTTCACGAGCTGCATCTGCTAATGCCTGAACTCGGCCATGGTATTTAAAACCAGACCTATCAAAGGCAACTTTAGTAACACCTTTATCTTTGGCTCGCTCTGCCACAAGTTTACCGACTAATTTAGCTGTCTCTACATTACCTGTGTATTTAACGTTACCTTTCACATCACCGTCTAGTGATGACACGCTAGCTAATACCTGTGCCGAATCATCATCGATAATTTGTGCATAAATATGACGTGGTGTGCGGTTTATACAAAGACGCTTCGCACCTTGAGCGCGAATCTTAAAACGTGTCTTTTTACCGCGACGTATTCTTGAAGTTTTTTTATTCATAACAGTATTCTAGTTAACCTATTTCTTCTTAGCTTCTTTACGAATAACGCGCTCGTCCGAATATTTAACACCTTTACCCTTATATGGCTCAGGTGGACGATAAGCTCTAATTTCAGCAGCAACTTGGCCTACACGTTGTTTATCGTAGCCTTTAATGACGATTTCTGTCTGACTAGGAGTTTCTATCGTGATGCCCTCAGGCGTTGGATATTCTACTGGGTGAGAAAAACCTAGAGATAGATTCAAACTCTTACCCTTAGCTTGTGCTCGATATCCGACACCAACCAACTCTAATTTCTTTTCAAATCCTTTAGTCACGCCTATCACTAGGTTATCTAATAGTGATCGCATAGTTCCTGCCATCGCGACGTCTGCTGGAGTATCAGCATGAACCGTCAACGTATTGTCTTCTTGTACGACTTTAACCGAAGGATGTACTGCAAGAACCATCTCACCGACAGATCCTTTAGCAGTTACGTTTTGACCATCTAGCTTGATGTCTACGCCAGAGGGTAATTCAACAGGTTTATTTGCAATTCTAGACATTTTATCTCAACTATTTATTCAACTGTGCAGATGACTTCGCCACCTTGCCCATTTTCACGTGCAGTTCGATCAGTCATCACACCCTTTGAGGTTGAGATGATCGCGATACCAAGCCCACCAATAACACGTGGAAGTTCTTCTGCACTTTTATAAATACGCAAACCCGGACGACTAATCTTCTTGACCTTGTCAATCACAGGCTTACCCATATAATACTTTAATTCAACATTTAGACTTTTCTTGACACCTTCGCCTTCAATAGAAAAATCTTTAATATAGCCTTCATCTTTGAGCACTTGCGCAATGGATGATTTAAACTTAGAGAAAGGCATCAATACACTGACTTTGTCAGCACTTTGTCCATTTCTGATACGCGTTAACATATCCGCAATTGGATCACTCATACTCATAATACTTTCCTCTTACCAACTCGCCTTAACTAAACCTGGAATATCTCCACGCATAGCTGCTTCACGCAGTTTATTTCTACCTAGACCAAATTTTCTATAGAATCCATGTGGTCGACCTGTAATGTTACAACGGTTACGTTGTCTAGCTTTAGATGCGTTACGCGGTTGCTTTTGCAGTTCTAGTGATGCTGCTTCGCGCTCTTCATAGCTAGCAGAAGCACTCTTAATTATTGCTTTTAGCTCTGCACGCTTTTTACTATATTTATTCACTGTACGAGTGCGCTTATTTTCGCGTTCGACCATTGATACCTTTGCCATGTGTTCAGCCTCAGTTCTTAAATGGAAAACTAAATGCCGCTAGTAAGGCTTTAGCTTCTTCGTTATTAGTAGCGCTAGTAGTGATACAGATGTCCATCCCTCTAATTGAATCGATCTTATCGTAATCAATTTCTGGGAATATGATTTGCTCTTTAACACCCATACTGTAATTGCCACGACCATCAAAAGATCGACCGTTGACTCCGCGGAAATCTCGAATACGTGGAATAGCGATATTAATTAAGCGATCTAGAAACTCATACATACGTTCTCGTCTCAAGGTCACTTTGCATCCAATTGGCCATTCGTCGCGGATATTGAATCCAGCAATAGATTTCTTAGACAATGTGACAACAGCTTTTTGACCTGCAATCTTTTCCATGTCTCCAACCGCATGTTGAATGACTTTTTTATCCTTAGTTGCTTCACCAAGTCCCATATTCAATGTGACTTTCTCAATACGTGGTATTTGCATGACATTGTCATACTTGAACTGCTCCATTAACTGACCACGAACTGTGTCTTTATAAAATGCTTGTAACCTAGCCATTAGATATCCACCACTTCACCGTTTGATTTAAAGTAACGAACTTTAGTGCTGTCTTCTAAAGTTTTAATACCCACTTTGTCGCCTTTACCTGTAGCCGGGTTGAACAACATTACATTGGACATCTCTATAGGCATTTCTTTATCTATAATGCCACCAGTTATGCCAAGGTTAGGATTAGGCTTTTGTGCCTTCTTAACCATATTGATGTTCTCAACCAGTAGTTTGCCGTTGTCTTGTATATTAACTACGGTGCCGCGACGGCCTTTGTCTTTTCCGGTAATGACAATGACTTCATCACCTTTTTTAATCTTGTTCATAACCTTGACCCAATTCCTAAAGTACTTCTGGTGCGAGTGAAATGATTTTCATAAACTTCTCTGAACGCAGTTCACGTGTAACAGGCCCAAAGATACGTGTACCGATTGGTTGTAGTTGCGCATTAAGTAGCACTGCTGCATTACCATCAAAACGTATCAGTGAACCGTCTGGTCTACGAACGCCTTTGGCAGTACGAACAACTACAGCGTTATAAACTTCACCCTTTTTAACTTTGCCGCGCGGGATTGCATCTTTAACACTGACCTTTATGACATCACCAATTCCAGCATAGCGTCGATGAGATCCGCCTAGAACCTTAATACACTGTATTCTTCGTGCACCACTGTTGTCAGCCACATCAAGATTAGATTGCATTTGAATCATAAATTTTTCCTTATCCTGCGACTGCTTGATCGACCACTGCTACCAGTGTCCATGATTTAGTTTTTGATACAGGACGACACTCACGTATGGTCACTACATCACCAATAGAACATTGATTGTCTTCGTCATGTGCATGGATCTTGGTAGATTTTGTTATATATTTTCCATATAAAGCATGCTTCACACGTCGTTCTGTTAGCACAACGATGGACTTATCCATCTTGTTGCTGACAACTCTGCCTCTAACTGTTCGTATTTTTTGATCTTTATTTTCCATCGTCTTTATCTACCGTTATGCGCCTGATTTTTCATTCAACACGGTTTTAATGCGTGCTATGTCTTTGCGAATACGAGAAAAATCGTGGTTACGCGTAGACTGCCCCATTGAATATTGCATGCGCAGTTTAAATTGCTCTTTTCGCAATTCAATAAGTTCAGTTTTGAGAGACTGCTCGTCCTTCTCACGTAATTCTGTCGCCTTCATTACATTATTGTCCTGTTCACAAATACCGTTTTGATTGGCAATTTAGCACTCGCCAATTTAAATGCTTCACGTGCTAACTCTTCAGTTACCCCTTCCATCTCGTATAGCATTTTGCCAGGTTGAATCTTGGCTACCCAATACTCTACGTTACCCTTACCTTTACCTTGTCTTACTTCTAATGGCTTCTTAGTGACAGGCACATCTGGGAATACACGAATCCAAATTTTACCGCCACGTTTAACGTGACGTGTCATAGCACGACGTGCCGCTTCAATTTGTCTGGCAGTTAGACGACCACGCCCGACTGCTTTTAGACCAAAATCACCGAAGCTGACTTTGTTTCCATTCAGTGCAAGCCCGCGGTTTCTACCCTTCTGTTGCTTGCGAAATTTAGTTTTCTTTGGCTGTAACACGGTTACTTATCCCTTAGATTTAGCTGGTAGCTCTTTTAGCTTCAGTTGACTTTTCGCCTTGGTTCTTACTTTCTAGGTCGAATACTTCACCTTTAAAGATCCAAGTCTTAATCCCGATAATGCCGTAAGTTGTCTCTGCTTCAGCAAAGCCGTAATCAATATCAGCGCGCAGAGTATGAAGAGGCACACGACCTTCTCGATACCATTCTGCACGGGCGATCTCTGCACCATTCAAACGACCAGCAACATTGATCTTCACACCTAGAGCACCTAAACGCATGGCATTACTCACTGCACGCTTCATCGCGCGTCTGAACATAATACGACGCTCTAATTGTTGCGCTACACTCTCAGACACTAGCTGCGCATCAATTTCTGGCTTACGTATTTCTTCAATGTTAATTTTGACGTTGTTGATGTTTAGATCCATACGCTTAGCTATTTCTTTGCGTAATGCTTCTACATCTTCACCTTTTTTACCGATAACGATACCTGGGCGAGCAGTATGTATTACCACAAAAGCCGCACGTGCTGGTCTATCGATCTGGATTCTACTCACTGATGCCTGTGAGAGTTTGTCTTTAAGGTATTTACGTATTTCTAAATCACTGTTTAGGAATTTCGCATAATCTCTACCTTCGGCATACCACTTAGACGTCCAGTCTGTTGCGATACCTAGTCTAAATCCGGTTGGATGTACTTTTTGACCCATCGTTATCTCAGTTTATTCTTGTTGTTTGCGAGAGCCTAGCGGCCATCACCTACAGTTACAGTTAAATGGCTGGTGCGCTTAAGAATCTTACAAGCACGTCCCTTAGCACGTGGTTGATGTCTTCTCATGGTGCGACCCTCATCCACGAAAATCGTAGTCACTTTTAATTCATCAATATCAGCACCTTCATTATGCTCAGCATTGGCTATAGCAGAATTTAGTACTTTCTTTACGATTGATGAAGCCTTCTTAGGGCTGAACTCTAGTATTTCGACAGCGCGACTGACGGTTAGACCACGAATCTGATCTGCCACGAGTCTACATTTCTGAGCTGAAATACTAATGTGCTTTAATTTAGCTGATACTTGCATAATTATTCTCAGAAGCTATTTAGCTTTCTTATCTCCGGCATGTCCTTTGAAAGTTCGCGTTCCAGCAAACTCACCTAATTTATGACCAACCATATTTTCGGAAATCAATACCGGTACATGCAGTCGGCCGTTATGAATAGCAATAGTCAATCCCACCATATCGGGGAAAACCATTGATCGTCGCGACCATGTCTTTATGGGCTTACGATCTTTATTTTCTATGGCCGTTTGTACTTTCTTAACCAAATGATGGTCAATATGTGGGCCTTTTCGTAGTGATCTTGGCAACGCTCTATCCTCGTACTAAAACTTAATTATTTTTTGTTTCTACGGCGCACAATCATGTTATCTGTACGTTTATTCTTACGTGTCTTGAAGCCTTTTGTTGGCATACCCCATGGCGACACAGGATGACGACCACCTGAAGTACGACCTTCACCACCACCATGCGGGTGATCAATTGGGTTCATAGCAACACCACGTACTGTTGGCTTGACACCTCTCCAACGCTTAGCACCGGCCTTGCCGAGCTTGCGAAGATTGTGTTCTGTATTACCCACTTCACCGATGGTTGCACGGCACTCTGATAAAACTTTTCGCATTTCACCTGAACGCAAGCGTAAAGTTGCGTGTGCACCTTCTCTTGCTACTAATTGGATAGCAGCACCTGCACTACGTCCGATCTGAGCACCCTTACCCGGCTTTAATTCAACACAGTGAACCACTGTACCGACTGGAATGTTTCTTAGTGAAAGCGTGTTACCTGGCTTAATAGGTGATTGTGGGCCAGACATAACTGCGTCGCCCGCTTTAGTTCCGCGCGGTGCAATTATGTAGCGTCGCTCACCATCAGCATACTTCAACAATGCCAAGTTTGATGTTCTATTAGGATCGTACTCCAATCGCTCTACAGTCGCTGGAATACCATCTTTGTTACGCTTGAAGTCAACTGTTCTATAACGCTGTTTGTGACCGCCACCTCTGTGACGCGTAGTGATACGTCCAGCATTATTGCGACCACCTGACTTAGTCTTCTTCTCGACTAATGACTTGATCGGTTCACCAGTATGCAGACCTTCTGATACAACTCGTACCTGGAATCGTCTGCCTGGGGAGGTTGGTTTTGCTTTAACTACGGCCATTGTATTTCCTGATTATCCTTGCTTAAAACTATTCCATGCCTGACAGGTCGATATCATGACCTTGTTCAAGACGGACGTAGGCTTTTTTCCAATCTTTGCGTTTACCCATTGTTCTTCCGAAACGCTTTTGCTTGCCATTAACATTAACTGTTCTAACGGCAGCCACTTTAACTTGAAACATCTGCTCTACAGCATTTTTAATATCTTCTTTCTTAGCATCAGTAAGAACCTTGAATACATGCTGATTAGATCCATCAGCTAACAATGCTGCTTTTTCTGAGACATGAGGTGCGACTAGCACCTGTGAAAGTCTTTCAATACTCATTGTAGCCACTGCTCCACTTCTTTAATTGCGTCTTCTGTGATGACTACGTGCTCAAACTTAATCAAGCTAACTGGGTTGATACCACCGATCTCATCTACATCGACATATGACAAATTACGCACAGACAAGAATAAATTCTCGTCAGCTTTATCAGCACCTACAATAATGTAGGCTGACTCAACACCTAACTCTGATAGTTTAGATATCGCGTCTTTAGTTTTTGCTTGCGTCATTTCAAAACTATCCACTATGCGTAATCTTTCTGAGCGAATAAGCTCGGAAAAAATTGAAGCATATGCAGCACGCAACATTTTCTTATTAATCTTTTGCGAGTAGTCACGCGGAGATGCTGCGAATGTTCTACCGCCAGAACGCCAGAGTGGGCCACGCGTAGTACCAGCACGAGCTCGACCCGTACCTTTTTGACGCCATGGTTTAGCTCCACCACCGCGCACTGCTGAGCGATTCTTTTGAGCTTTGGTTCCAGCACGACCGCCTGCTAAATAAGCAGTGACAGCCTGGTGGACTAATGTTTCGTTATACTCACGGCCGAAAGTATCGTCAGATACATCTACTGAGCTACCGTTAGTGACTTCAAGTTTCATGATTATTCAGATTCTTTAATGGAATGACTAAGCCGTACCAATGGGATTAACGACGACTACGCCGCCTTTAGCACCCGGTACCGCACCTTTAATTAAGATTAAATCTTTATCAGCATCAACACGCACAACCGTGAGGTTCTTTGTGCTCACCTGCTCGCTACCCATATGACCACACATCTTCTTACCCTTGAATACTCGTCCAGGCGTCTGACATTGCCCGGTAGAACCAGGTACACGGTGAGAGATCGAGTTACCGTGAGTCGCATCTTGACCGCGAAAGTTATGACGCTTGATAGTTCCAGCAAAACCCTTACCTTTAGAGATGCCAGTAACTTGTACTTTTTGCCCCTCTGCAAATAGATCCGCTTTGATTTCAGCACCCACTGCCAATTCAACTTCTTCAGCATTCTCTAGACGGAATTCATGCATACCTTCACCTGATGCTACGCTGGCTTTCGCATAATGCCCCGTCAGAGCTTTGTTAACTCTTGATGGCTTACGGCTTCCGTAAGCGACCTGAACAGCTCGATAACCATCTGTTGCCTGATCTTTCAATTGGGTAACGCAATTACTGTCGACATGCAGAACAGTCACTGGGACTGAGGCACCATCGTCTGTAAATACTCGGGTCATACCCACTTTCTTTCCAACTATACCTAAGGGCATCGTCTTATCTCTTTTATTTAGTATTCTTTTTCACAAGCGGCCTTGCGGCACCGCTTATAGTCTTTTTTACGTATTCCTGACTTCTCATCTGATAGTTTGGTCGGTGCTAAGTTAAAGACGCAAAAACTAGAGAAAAATCAGCACCCCACCTTATGCTCAAGATAAAGTGTTGTGACTTAATTTATCGCTATTTATCAGCGTTTTCGCGTAATTATTTATCATTTATTACGCTGTGCACCTCTACCAACTTTACACAAGCGGGTCACAGGAAGCGGCGAATTATTGCAGAAAATAGCCCGCATTAATACCGCTTTTACGTATTTATTTCAGAAATAATACAAATTATCGAACAATAATCATTCGATCCGACTGATTTTTAACAAGTTAAGTGAAATCACCGGTTTTCGCGCTATTTCAAAGCCATATTTGCCTGACTTTAGGCAATATTCGTCTAAAACAACAAACCCCTGATTAATTCAGGGGTTTGAGAGATGTTACCAACTACTGCGTTTAATTCAGCTTAATCTGAACATCAACACCAGCCGCTAGATCTAACTTCATCAATGCATCAACAGTCTTGTCAGTAGGATCGACAATATCCATGATGCGTTTATGAGTACGGATCTCATACTGATCTCGCGCATTCTTATCCACGTGCGGAGATACCAATATGGTAAAACGCTCTTTTCGAGTAGGTAATGGGATTGGCCCCTTAACTCGTGCCCCTGTGCGTTTTGCAGTTTGCACAATCTCACTCGCTGAACGGTCTATCAATCGATGATCAAACGCTTTTAATCTGATACGAATACATTGACTTTCTGACATTGATTTTCTCTTTATTTTCTAATGTTGCTTATTCGATAATTTTCGCAACGACACCCGCACCTACAGTACGGCCACCTTCACGAATCGCAAATCGTAAACCTTCATCCATCGCTATCGGCGCATGCATGCTTACTTCCATCTTCACGTTATCACCTGGCATTACCATTTCGATTCCATCCGGTAATTCACATGCTCCCGTAACGTCGGTTGTTCTGAAGTAAAACTGGGGACGATATCCATTGAAGAATGGCGTATGACGGCCTCCCTCTTCTTTCGATAGAATATAGACCTCTGCCTCAAACTTCGTATGTGGCGTAATACTGCCCGGCTTACATAACACCTGACCACGCTCCACTTCGTCGCGCTTAGTTCCTCGTAGCAATACTCCTACATTGTCACCCGCTCGACCTTCGTCTAGTAACTTACGGAACATCTCTACTCCCGTACACGTCGTCTTTGTCGTGTCTTTAATCCCCACGATCTCTACGTCTTCACCCACTTTAACAATGCCACGCTCGACACGGCCTGTGACTACCGTGCCTCGACCTGATATCGAGAATACGTCTTCCACTGGCATAATGAAGTCGCCATCAATCGCTCGCTCTGGCTCAGGAATGTAGCTGTCCATCTCTGCTAATAGCTTTAATACTGACGGTACACCAATATCTGATGTATCACCTTCTAACGCTTTTAACGCAGATCCCGTCACTACTGGCGTGTCATCACCTGGGAACTCGTAGCTTGATAATAAGTCACGAATCTCCATCTCTACCAATTCTAATAACTCTTCGTCATCCACTTGGTCGGCTTTGTTCATGTATACCACGATATACGGGACACCCACCTGACGTGATAACAAGATGTGCTCACGGGTTTGTGGCATCGGGCCATCCGCCGCTGAACATACTAAAATCGCTCCATCCATCTGCGCTGCACCGGTAATCATGTTCTTCACATAATCCGCGTGTCCTGGGCAATCCACGTGAGCGTAGTGACGGTTGTCTGTCTCATACTCTACGTGTGCTGTTGATATCGTAATCCCGCGCTCTCGCTCTTCAGGCGCGTTATCAATATCCGCGTAATCCTTGAACTCTCCACCTTGAGCTTCCGCTGACACTTTCGTCAACGCCGCTGTTAACGTCGTCTTTCCGTGATCCACGTGACCTATCGTGCCCACATTTACGTGTGGCTTATTACGTTCAAACTTCTCCTTCGACATC
>CBFHSW010000058.1:0-30854 GCA_965658595.1 Gammaproteobacteria bacterium
TTCATTAACAAATTCCCTTCCTACTAGTAGACAATTTCTACACGACGGTTAAGCCTCAAGGATTCATCATCCTCCCCCTCGACAGCAGGCCTTTCCTCTCCAAAGCTAACTACTTCAATTTGCTGTGCAGTAGCTCCCTCTATAATCATAATTTCTTTCACGCTTTTAGCACGCTCTTCTCCTAATGCTAAATTATATTCACGTGTTCCTCGCTCATCCGCATGACCTTCCAAGCGTAATACTCGCTGAGTATTTTCACTAAGATACTTACCATGACCGCGCACCACAATAATTGAGTCATCACGAATATTAGAACTATCATAATCAAAATAAATAGTGCGTATAAATAGATCACTAGCGGGATCATCAAGCTCATCCAATACGATATCTGCATCATCGTTTAGGCCAGCGCTTGTGGCTCCTTCACTATCTTCAATACTCACTGATGTGCCCGTTTTATTATCACTTGAGCTAGATGAGGTATCTCCATTAGGTTTAACTTGTTTTGAGGCACACCCTGCTATAAACAACAAAGTAAGCAGAACTAATAGTACGGTTTTTATCTTAAACATAGGTTTTCCTCATTAAATAAAATTAGGCGAGACTGTTGATACATTCCATTCTATTTAAATGGAGACCATGCAGGTTCGCGTACTTTCCCCTTTTGTAAACTCAAACGTTGCTTCACTTTCCCATCAACGCTTACTGCAGACAATATAATGCCCTTACGGTGACGAGTAGAATATATGATCATACTACTATTTGGGGCAAAACTTGGCGCCTCATCCAACACACCATCCGTGACCAAACGAAATTGATTACCATTAATATCTGTCAGTGCAATCCTGAAGCCATCTCCACTATTATGAACCATGGCAACATATTCCCCATCTGGAGAGACAGCGGCAGCAGCATTATAGTTCCCAGAAAATGTGATTCTAACGGGTTCTCCACCAAGCGCTGGAACTTTATATATTTGTGGTGAGCCTGAGCGATTAGAAGTGAATAATAGGTAACGTCCATCAGGAGTCCATGACGGCTCGGTGTCAATCCCATAATGTGTAGTGAGTTGGCGTAATTTCTTGCTGCGCATATCCATTATATAGATGTCTGGACTACCAGAAAAAGACAAGGTCAGCGCTAAATAATCACCACTGGGTGACCAGGCTGGAGCACTATTGATACCGGGCTGATTAGATATGATGCTGCGTTCACCAGATACGACATCTTGCAAGAAAATCTCTGCACGATCATTTTCAAATGACACATACGTTAGCTTCTTACCATCAGGAGACCAGCTGGGAGACATTAACTGCTTACTTGATGTGAAGATCGCTTTAGGATTGTATCCATCCGAATCTGCAACCAGCAGTTGATATGATTTGTCAGATTGCTGATCAACTGTTTCGCTTATGTAAGCAATGCGTGTGCTGAATGCCCCTCGTATACCTGTAAGTTGTTCAAAAATAACATCTGATATTTTATGAGCGACTCGACGTAATATTGTTTTTTCAAACATTATCAAGCGACCAATGACTCTGCGCTTGCGTACCAGATCATATAACTCGATTTGAAGTTTAAGTTGCTCACCTTCATGATCTTGGAAACTCATACTGACCAACGCCTCCACCCCAAGGTTTCGCCATATATCATAATGTATGTCGGTATTAGTCACTTGGGTTTGGGGATGTTGCTTCTTATCGGTCATAGCAAATAAACCACTACGATATAAATTCGAATAAACAACGCTTTCTAGCAAAGCAGCCTGTTGTGCGCTACCTGATTTAATCGGGAGTATTGCTATCGGCATGGCCGACTCTATACCTTTGTTGACCTCTATTTCTAATAACGCCTGAGCGACATTGATATTCAAGAAACATAGCAACAATATAGATTGATAAGTTTTTTTCATTTTGGCTCAAAAGTAATTTTTAATTCTCGTTGAAACAATTCACCATCTGGTGGAGATGGCAATGGATCTGACTTCCATACAGCTTCTTCAACAGATTTTTGCAACTGCTCATTACCGCCTTGGCATTTTCGCACATCAACTTTCTGAATATACCCGCCAATCGCTTGTTCCACGTACACTATACAAGATACATCCTGATTATCCATGCCTGCTGGCATACGCCAACGACTCTGTATTTTAACGGATATTGCACCAATATATTGCGAGAGCATGGTATTGAGTTGCCGTTGTCGCAAGGCGCGCTGAATCGCTTCTTCTGAAGCACGCATCTGTGCTTCTTCTTCAGCTAAAATAGCCTCCATACGTTCCAGCTCTTTGGCTTGTTCTTGTTTTTTCAGGGCTTCGGCTAACTTACGAGCATTTTCTTCGGCACGAAGCCTCTCTTGCTCAGCTCTAATTTCAGCTTGTCTTTTTTGTGCCTCAGCTTCTTTCTTTGCTTTTTCAGCCGCGATTCTGGCCTGTTCTGCCTGGAGTTTTTGCTGTTGTGCTTTTTTTATTTCAGCTTGACGCTTTTGTTCTTCACGTTGCTTAGCTTCTCGTGCCAAACGTTCTTGCGTTTCTTTTTCACGCAGCTTTTTTAATGCCAATTCACGGCGTTGTCGTTCGAGTTCAGCCTGCTCTTCCTGTATGCGTTTTTTTTCTGCTTCTATAGCAGCACCATCCAGCACTTCAGCATGAACGATTTTTATAGGATCGACTAATCCTACATTAGGATGTGGTGTAATTTGAAACCCAAATATTAATAATGCAAAGACAGCAACATGCACTAAAGTAGCAACAATTATCGAGCTAGTTGAGAAAGGCTTTAGACTTGCCATAACCTCTTATTGATCTCGTTCTGGTTGTGAGATCAATCCCACAGAAGGCACTCCAGCCTGTTGTAACACCACCATAACTCTCATTACATTGCCATACTGAACATTACTATCAGCTTTCACATAGGCTTGTTTTTGCGCTTTACTTGCAAGCAAGCCTGCGGCTTGCTGCTGAAATTCTTCAAAGTTGAGTGCTTGATTAGGAGTCGCTGATTGATTCACATAAATCTTACCTAAAGCATTTACAGAGACAATGAATGGCTCTTGCTGTTCCATGAAGTCTTTAATAGGCTCTGATGGTGCCTGTGGTAAATCCACCTGCACTCCCTGATTAAACATTGGTGCTGTCACCATAAAGATAACCAACAATACCAACATGACATCAATGTAAGGCACAACATTGATTTGCGACATAGGTTTACGACGACGCATCATGCTTAAGCGCGACACGCTAGTCCGCCTTCATTTGAGTAGGCTCTTGTGCATCCACATCATCATTTTTATGCATGATGGCCTGACGTTGTAGCAAGGCAGTAAATTCTTCTACAAAGTTATCGTAGCGTGTGATCAAACGATCTGCTTGATTAGAATAGCGATTGTAAGCAATCACAGCTGGAATAGCAGCAAACAAGCCCATTGCAGTTGCAATCAACGCTTCGGCAATTCCTGGAGCTACTGCAGCTAATGTGGCTTGCTGGGCATCACTCAATGCTCTGAATGAATTCATAATTCCCCATACTGTGCCAAATAATCCTATGTAAGGACTAGTCGATCCAACAGTCGCTAGAAACGATAAATAATTCTCAAGAAAATCAATCTCACGAGATAACGCGACCTTCATAGAACGTAAAGAAGTATCACTAATGGAGAGTGCCGACACTCTACGTGTTTTATGCAAACGGATATATTCTTTGAAGCCTGCTACAAAAATATGTTCCATGCCGGATAGATTGCGCTTGCTACTAACCTTCTCATAAAGCGAAGGAAGGTCTGCACCCGACCAAAATCGATCTTCAAATTCGTTGGCTTGTTTGTTTGCTTGTTTGAGCACCCTAGCTTTGCTCACAATCATAGTCCAGGAAATCAACGACGCTAATACCAGTATCAGCATTACTAATTGCACTAATAAACTGGCATCTGCGACCAGACGATAAATACTCATATCAACATGCATTATTCAGTGCCTCATAAATCAATTTAGGGATAGGACATGGTGTGAAATGCTCACTATGCAAACATACTATATTGACTGCCGCATTCACAATTAATTCACCATTATTATTTCTAATATTTTGTTGGAGATGAAGACTGGCTTTTCGCTTATCTATGACTTCCACACTGACCCTTAATTGATCATCTAGATGTGCAGGTTTTTTATAATCAATTTGCACAGAGCGCACCGCAAATACAACGTTCATAGTCTGGCTGATGTGGTGTTGTTGGAACCCAAATGATCTTAGCCACTCAGTTCGAGCACGCTCCAGAAATTTTAGATAATTAGCATAATATACAACTCCACCTGCATCTGTGTCTTCATAATAAACACTTATCGGCCAGTCAAATACCGTCATCAATTATTCACCGAACAAGTCATTATCTTTAGCCTGCTCTAGCTGTTCAGGTATAGCTAGACCAAAGTGCCTATAACAACTCATTGTGGCCACTCGCCCACGCGGTGTGCGCATCAAAAAACCATTCAGTATTAGAAAAGGTTCGATCACGTCTTCAATGGTACCGCGCTCTTCACCTACAGCAGCGGATAGACTATCTAAACCAACGGGGCCACCATCAAATTTTTCGATTACTGCTAGCAACACACGCCGATCCATATGATCAAAACCGTGGTGGTCTACATTTAGCATATCCAACGCTTTATCTGCGATAGCCTTAGTGATAACACCATCACCTTTAACCTGTGCGTAATCACGAACTCGGCGTAACAAACGATTAGCAATACGAGGTGTACCACGTGATCGCTTGGCAATCTCAACACTGCCTTGTGTATCCAGTTCCACATTCAATATTTCTGCCGATCTAGATACGATTGAACTAAGCTCTTCATGTGTATAAAACTCTAACCGCTGCACGATGCCGAATCGATCCCGCAAGGGTGATGTTAATAAGCCTGCACGCGTAGTCGCACCCACTAGAGTGAACGGTGGTAAGTCCAACTTGATAGAGCGTGCACTGGGGCCTTCACCGATAACAATATCCAGTTGGAAATCTTCCATCGCAGGATACAAAACCTCCTCTACCACGGGGCTAAGTCGATGAATTTCATCGACAAATAACACATCATTTTCCTCTAAATTAGTCAGGATAGCGGCTAAGTCACCCGCCTTCTCTAAGACTGGTCCTGATGTCTGACGCATATTAACAGACAGCTCATTAGCGACAATATGTGATAAGGTCGTTTTACCTAAACCTGGGGGACCAAATATCAGTACATGATCGAGTGCTTCTTCACGTTGGCGAGCCGCACTAATGAAAATTTCCATTTGCTCACACACTGCTGTCTGGCCGGTATAGTCGGTCAAGCGCTTGGGACGTATAGCACGTTCATACGCGCTCTCTTCACTATCTGAAGCCTGCCCTATTATCAATCGTTCGTCAGTCATACCGCTGGTCTAGTTATTTGCTTAAGCTGGTTTGCAATGCAAGTCGAATCAGGTCCTCACATTGATCTGATTGATCTTGTACTTTTTTAATCATACGTAAAGCATCGGTAGGTTTATATCCCAATGCAGTCAGGGCAGAGACGGCTTCATCGACTGCCATGTGAGATCCCTGAGTCGAGTTACTCATAGGCATTGTAGCTGTTTCTCCCTCTTCTGAACTCAGCCGGTCCTGTAATTCAACCACGAGTCTTTCAGCGGTCTTTTTACCCACCCCTGGCAACTTAACGAGCGCATCAGTATCGCCCAATTGTATGCACTGTTTAAATCCACGTGCATCCATACCAGAGAGTATAGCCAATGCCATCTTAGCACCTACACCATTAACTTTAAGCAAAGTGCGGAACAGGCTTCTGTCAGCAGTAGAATGGAATCCGTATAAAGTGTGGGCATCTTCTCTGACGCTAAGATGAGTATAAAGAGTAACTTCCTCACCTATGTCTGGAATTTGATAGAACGTTGACATTGGGGCATTCAATTCGTAACCAACACCTGCCACTTCTATCATTAATTCAGGAGCTTGCTTGCTGACTAAAATTCCGCGTAATCGTCCGATCATAGGGGGTTCATTTCTCTCTAACTAGTGCACGATTAAGTCCAGTATGGGCATGGCATAATGCTATTGCTACAGCATCTGCCTCATCTTCTTGCATACTGACACGCTTGTTTAATATTTTCGAGACCATTAACTGTACTTGATCCTTACTGGCCGCCCCGTAGCCCACTACAGCTTGCTTCACAGATTTTGCACTGTACTCAAATACCGGCAAATCAGCGTTAACACCAGCGGTAATGGCAGCACCACGAGCTTGCCCTAGCTTCAGGGCCGAACCAGCATTTTTAGACATGAACACTTGTTCAATTGCCATCTCCTGGGGTTCATACTCATCAATGATTTTGCTGAGCTCAGAAAAAATTTGCCCCAGCTTAATAGGCAAATACTCGCCATTGAGTTTTATATGTCCACTGTCTATATAACGACTTTGTTGGCCATTACTTTCGATCAGACCGAAACCTGTTCTTATGGATCCGGGATCGATACCCAGAATACGGATGTACTCGGACTTAACTGATGTTCTCCAATGCTTCATCAGGAAAATCTGCATTAGAATAAACGTCTTGAACATCATCAAGTTCCTCTAACACATCTATCAAACGAATGATTTTTTCAGCATCTTTGGCATCTACCGCTGTCAGCGTCGCTGGACGCATAGAGACCTCAGCCATTTCAGATTGAAGTTCCGCATTATCAAGAGCTTCTTTCAAAACAAGAAAACTCTCGGGCTCACAGATGATATCAACTGAGCCATCTTCATTATTAATGATGTCATCAGCACCAGACTCGAGAGCAACCTCCATTAAATGATCTTCGTCCACCTCTGAGGAATAACTGATAACACCTTGTTTATTAAACATGTAGGCTACCGATCCACTGGTACCAAGATTGCCACCCGCCTTAGTAAAAGCATGGCGTACGTCAGATACTGTTCTATTTCGATTATCAGTCAAGCAGTCGACTAATATCGCAGTGCCACCAGGGGCATAACCTTCGTAACGAATCTCTTCATACTCCATGCCCTCGAGCTCACCAGCACCACGCTTAATGGCACGGTCTATAGTGTCTTTATTCATATTAGCACCTAATCCCTTATCTACTGCTAGACGCAGCCTCGGATTAGAATCCAGATCTGAACCACCCATACGTGAAGCCACTGTGATTTCACGTATCAGTTTTGTGAATATTTTTCCGCGTTTCGCATCTTGGGCTTTTTTACGATGCTGTATATTTGCCCACTTACTATGTCCTGCCATAATTTCCAGATATCATTTAAATTAATGGGTTTATTTTAACACTATCATCGCCATCAGGTTAATGAAGGTGACATGTCAAAGAGATAATCTAGGCACCCATTTCAATATAGCCTCAGCATTAGTATGAGAAGTAGCCAATTGTATCGCATCTTCTCTCGATACCCAGCGATACTCTGTATGTTCCCGTGGATTCAAGTCAACAGACTGACAATCCTCTAATTCCAATAAAAATACATGTTCTTGATTATTCGTGGTGCCTGGAGGATATCGATCACGCCAAATAGAATAAATCTCAAACTCTTGGCTATAGTCACAATTAACGAGGTCACCGCCATCCAATCCTGTTTCCTCTCGTAATTCTCTGACAGCAGCGGCATTAATACTCTCCCCCCACTCAAGACTACCTGTGACTGACTGCCAAAAATCCTCAGGAAAAGTTCTGTGTAACATCAAGACATGGCCTGTGAGGCTATATATGAGTATTAATACGGATTCAGGTCGTTTATATTTTTTATCGTCTTCCGTTGGTTTTGTCATGATGTTACCAATAAATTCAATGGGTTATGAGCTAAATTATAAGAAGAATTCAATACTGCAAAGTGACAAACAGCATTTTAGTACTATTTATACTTACTGTTATTTACTTATATTCTGTACTAATATGATGATACTAATGCACTTCCTCAAATTAGTCTCGTTTAGTTACCTTTATGCACACTATTAAGTATAGAAATATTAGTAGCCATAACAAGGAACACAGAGAATACTAATAATTATGGTGATGAGAACTTAAGCTTTAGAGGTGAGAAGATTAGCCCTATAAATAGCTTGCCCTGCTAAGGATCATTAATTCAAAGAGTCTTAATTTTTGACGAGTATAATTTTCGCCCTCACTGTTCCTGATTTTTCCAATTGAGTGATAGTCACCTGATCCGCACTAATTTGATTCGATATCTCTAGCTCACCCAGCATTACCATTAATGCATCAAAACCAATTTTATCCATCGATAATATAACTTCGTTTTCTCCATTCGGCTAGATTTTATTGATCATATTGCTTAAGACCAACTGGCTAGCTCGACTATCAACCGCAGCAAGTAATGATTGTGTATTATCACTTTTCAATCTATTGGGATATGCTGATCTAAAACGAGAAATGTAATCTGATTTGCTTTGCATCCATTCTAATAACTCATGATTGTTCTTCACCTGCATGCGTTGATAATCTCTATTAGTTATTAGAGGGCTCCAGACCAGACTATAGATCATAACCACAGTGACAACGCTCATGGCAATTATGATCAGCCCTTGTTCTCGATTTTGTAATTCACTCCACCAGCCCCTCAATTTAACACCTCGATATTGATCTGAGCTTCTACTTGCTGATCTGTAGTGCGAATTGTTTGAACTTCTGCATTTAGTTTTTGTTCCTACATAGCTATCTTAAGAGAATCTATGATTTGAATATCAGGAGCCGTTACACTCAAAGATAATCGCGATGACTGATAGCGAACCTCTGTTAAGGTAGCATCAGAAATATCTACAAACGCTCGACTACTAGAATGCAGCAGTTTAAGAAATGAAGCCCCTTTATGTTTTTCTCGATCTTTAAGTTCAGTCAAGCGCTGCTCCATTTGAATACGAGGATTGACTATGTTTTTTATGTCAGGAAAAGCTGATCTAAAACTACTCTCTATTTGTTGATTTAAACTCTCATTCAGTTTGCTCAATTGCAACATCTCCCAAGCATTACACACCATCAGCAATGAAAAAATTTAATCTTGAAAAGATTGTCATTTCAAACTTAGCACATCAAGCCATTATGTATACTTAAACAAATTCCGCATATGATTTATATATTTAGAATAATTTCACTCTTCGGTTACTTTTTATTAATACTAAGTCTTACTAGCTGCACAACTGCAACTAAAACAGCGCAGTATGAGAGTGAAGAAATTAATACATTAATTCTAAAAAGTGTTCATCATACGCAATTAAGCCAATTTGATTTAGCGAGACTCAATATCGAAAAAGCTCTGAACATCGACAATCAAGATTTAGAGGCTAATAATATAGCTGGACTCTTATACGGAAAAATCAAAGAAAACGCATTGGCTATTCATCATTTTTCTATAGCTTTATCAGTCTCAAAAGACGATCCATCAACATTGAATAACTATGCAAACTATCTATGTGATAGTGGCAACAAAGCACAAGCTATAGATTTATTACAAAGGCGGCTCTTAACAATGACAATCCGCAACGAGAAATTGCTTACACTAATGCGGGCTTGTGCTCTTTACGAATACCAAACATAAAAAATGCCGAAGAATATTTTCTACAGGCTTTGGGAATCAATTCAGATAATCAGGTAGTGTTATTTCAATTGGTGAAAATTAAATATATGCACAAATTAGATGACATAGCCTTAAGCTATTTAAACAAATACGCTGAAATAGCCAGCCACACACCAGAGACACTTCAGTTAGGAATACAAATTTCTCGCATTAACAATAAAGATATTATTGAGAAAAGTTATATAAGCATCTTACACACTCAATTCCCAGAATCAGAGGAGTATCATTGGGCCATAAATACTAGCAACCTGAATACTGAGTCTCTGCAACCAGTACTATAAGGCTAACTTTTATTTTTTGTACGTATTCTTAAACTAAGCTCTTTTAACTGACGCTCACTGACTTGAGCAGGCGCATCAGTTAATGGACAAGTCGCTGTTTGAGTTTTAGGAAAAGCCATAACATCTCGAATTGAATCACTGCCTGTCATCAACATAATTAGACGATCCAAACCAAATGCAATACCGGCATGTGGAGGACATCCGTATTTCAATGCATTCAATAAGAAACCGAATTTATTCTCAGCTTCTTCATCTGAGATATTCAATGTTTCAAATACAGCTTTTTGCATATCTTGACGATGAATACGCACTGATCCACCACCCACTTCAGTGCCATTAAGCACCATATCATATGCTTGCGATAAGCTAGCACCCGGTTGTTCTAGTAATTGCTCTGCACTATCAAAATTTGGCGCTGTAAATGGATGATGCAATGCATTCCAACGCTCATCTTTTTCATCCCATTCAAACATTGGAAAGTCCACCACCCAAAGTGGCGCCCATTCAGATTCTAACAGTTGGCGATCTATGCCTAGCTTGACTCGTAAAGCACCTAATGCATCGTTCACCACATTGATTTTGTCCGCACCGAAGAATAGTAGATCTCCAGTTTGAGGCTGAGTACGCTCAACAATCTGAGTAATGACTTCGTCAGGCAAGAATTTTAAAATAGGACTTTGCAGCCCCTCTCGACCTTGATCAAGATCATTAACCTTAATGTAAGCAAGGCCTTTAGCACCATAATTACCAACAAACTTTGTATAGTCATCGATCTCTTTACGTGTAAGTTCACCACCATTAGGCAACTTCAATACTGCTACCCTTCCCTTTGGATCATTAGCTGGACCACTAAAGACTTTGAATTCCACAGCTGCCATCAAATCTGTAATATCAACAAGCTCTAAAGATATACGCATATCAGGCTTATCTGAGCCATAACGATGCATAGCTTCTTCATATGGCATACGTGGGAATGGTTGTGGTAAATCAATATCTAATGTGTTTTTGAATACATCTCTGATCATGCCTTCCATCATGAGCATGATTTCTTCTTCTCCCATAAAGGAAGTTTCTATATCTAGCTGTGTAAATTCTGGCTGACGATCAGCCCTCAAATCCTCATCTCTGAAACAACGCACCACCTGATAATAGCGATCAAAACCACTCATCATGAGTAACTGCTTAAATATTTGTGGTGATTGAGGTAGAGCAAAAAATGCACCTTCATGTATACGGCTCGGTACCAAGTAGTCACGCGCACCCTCAGGGGTAGCTTTAGTCAACATTGGAGTTTCAATATCCATAAAGCCGTTGTCATTTAGAAAGTGACGCAATGAATCAATCACATTCACACGCATACGCATATTATTTTGCATAACCGTACGACGTAGGTCTATATAACGATAGCGCAAACGCGCTTCTTCGTTTACATCTTCATCATCAATTTGAAAAGGTGGTGTCTCCGACTCATTTAACACTGTTAAATCTGTAGCCAAGACTTCAATCATTCCAGTAGTCAATTCAGGATTTTGAGTGCCCTCTGGGCGCATTCTCACTCGTCCTTCAACTTTCAGAACATATTCATTTCTAATTTGTTCTGCTAAACGAAAATTATCTTCCCGATCAGGATCAAATACTACCTGCACTAAACCCTCACGATCACGCAAGTCAACAAAAATCACCCCACCATGATCTCGGCGTCGATTTACCCAACCACACAAGGTGACGGTTTGATCGAGATATTCCTGAGTTACTTTTCCGCAGTATTGACTTCGCATGCTTAATTTTCCTGAATTTTTAATAATCTGTTTCTGTCCCTAGGGACAAAGTGTGGGATATTACTGAGTCGATCTACTTGAATCAACTTTTGAATCACGATCATCATCAGCAACTATACCTAGTGACATAACTAGCTTAAGTGCTGTCTCAATATGCATATCTAATTCTCGAGTATCTTCCTGAGGAACAACAATAATGAAGCCTGAAGTTGGATTCGGTGTTGTAGGTACAAATACAACGACTGAATCCTTGTCTATATTCGCCTGCACTTCTTTGGCAGCAGTACCTGTTTGAAAACATAGTGTCCAAATTCCACGCCTTGGATACTCAATTAACAATACTTTTTTGAAGGAATGTCCACCGGTTGAGAGTATGCTCGACAGTATTTGTTTAACAGACGAATACAGTGTCCGAACCAAAGGAATACTCTCAAGAAAAGACTCCCAGATTTTCAATAATCGACGCCCAATCAGATTAGCTCCAATAAAGCCTGTCAATAGCAGGATTGTGATCGCTAAAATCAAACCAAACCCGGGAACAGTAAAGCCCAACAATGTCTCTGGTCGCCATTCTACAGGTAATACAAATAACAATTTATCCATTAAATCGAGTAGAAATTTAATGACTAAAAAAGTAATACCTAGTGGCACCCACACTAATAACCCTGCAACCAGATAGCGACGTAGCATGTGGATCAAACACCCTTTATTAGATTAATTAGCACTATCGGATGACTTTTTTGAACCACTTGAAGAATCACTCTTTGCAATGTTTTTCTGCTTGCCAGACTTAAAGTCTGTCTCATACCAGCCATCACCACTCAATCGAAAACCAGCGGCTGACACCAACTTCTTGAGCGCCTCTGCTTCACATTTTGGACAGGTCGTTAACAGCGAATCACTAATTTTTTGCAATGCCTCAAAGCGATGTCCACATTCTTGGCATTGATATTCATAAATTGGCATAACAGCGTATCCTAAATTTCTTAATGATTGAGGTCTAGATGATCACATCCTTATGATTGACCCGCTCTAACCCCTAGAGTTGATGATAGATAATTCATCTAAGTGGCTGATCTTAGCTTACAGGGCACACTAGAACCAGAATATTATCTCTATTTGATAGGGTTTATGGCTATTTTTTAGTCTCCAGAGTAACATTGCAAATAACAACCTCAATGGGGAGTTATTATGCGTGTCGACCCGAATCAAATTAAGCACAAAATACTCGCTACATTCATGACTATAATAAGTGCTTTGTCTATTATCATGTGGCCTATTAGCACCATAGCAGAGAATGATAACGATCTTGTGACACCACAGTCATTAATACTCACTGACGCAGCTGACTCTAATGAAACACCTATCAATCGCCCCCCGATATATCCCAGTTATACCAAGTATGAAGCAACGTTTTTACCGGGCATTAATCCTTGTAACCGAGCTTTTTCATCAAACAGCAATACCACTGAATGCCAAGAATATTCAGTAACACAAGGCTTATCAACTAATTCGATCGATACTTATCAAATCAAACCGCGTGCAATCATTGAGGATCAGATTCAACCTCGTGGCAATCTTTTTCAAATCAAATTCGATAGGCGTGTTCGAACACATCGACAATAATCGATTAGCCTCACAGATATCCAAACTACACTTTAGTCAATGATGTAGCCTAAATAGACACAATTAGCGCTGTGTTTAGTTAATAAATTCGTTTCTAATCTGCCCAAAAACCTTAAATTCATTATAACTATTAGGGTCTCGGTATGGGGCAGTATACCCGTCAGGTTATTACAGAATGTTAATTCCAAGGATACATACTATTTTTGTCATATATTTTATGTTATATCTGTCATATTGCGCCATAAATGCTAAATTTTCTATCCAGTATTTAGATTACTCAGGCCTACATAACACCAGTATGAAAGAAAATTATATTTTCTGAAAAACAATATATTAGGACATTAAAGCAATGGCTAAACAAGAGTTATTTATCAGGGCTATCAGTCCAGATGGTAGTTATGAACCACAAAAGATAAGCAAAGATTATGTGCTTAAAATTAGTGTTTTGACTGGACAAGAATTTCAAATAACCGCTTTCTCTAATAATGAAGAGATTACAGTAACTGATACATTAGCTATCTCTTAAGCTGACGATGAGGATGAAAATATAGAGATTTCTGAATTGTCTGAAGTCACTCTTGAAAATGTTGATCGCATGTTATTTGCGCAAGGTGAAGCAGAGCAATTAATGGATATGGTAGCAGAGCTACAATGAAATACAGGCAGTACTAATGAATAACTGTTCCTATAAAAACACAGATAATCATCAATTAGCCTCACAGACATTCAAATTACACTTTAGTAAATAATGCCATGGTTTCGACATGTCCTGTATGTGGAAACATATCCATAACACCGAGTCGAACACACTCATAGCCTAACTCGTGAACTAATAGCTCAGCATCACGAGCCAATGTTCCGGGATGGCAAGATACATACAGTATTTTAGCAGGCGCTACTTTATCTAGGCTCATAATCACCTCACGCGCACCCGCTCTTGGTGGATCAATAACTACTGCATCCCAATGCTGTTTAAGCCATTCACTATTTTCATCGACTTTGAATAGATCAACCACCTCAAATTCAGCCTGTTCACATGAATTAATTATCGCATTGTGTCTAGCTCTTTCCACCAGTTTCTCATCACCCTCTATTCCCAGTACTTTAGATACTTGGGTGGCAATGGGCAAAGTGAAATTCCCCAAGCCACAAAACAAATCCAATACACGGTCATGTGGTTTTAGATCTAGCCAATCTATGGCTTGATGCACCATGCGTTGATTAATCTCATGATGAACCTGAATGAAATCCACTGGTGAAAATTCTATTCGCAGATCTCCTACCGGCAGAGCAAAATAGAGTGACTCCTCAAAAACCTCATCATTAAGGGCCTTAACCGTATCTAGGCCTTTGGTTTGCAAATACACACGAATGCTATGCTCTTGAGAAAAGCTTGCTAACAATTCTAAATCTTTCTCACTCGGTGCATCTAATACACGAAACACCATAGAAGTTGCGTTTTCTGCCACACTGCATTCAATTTGAGGAACCTTAGCTTTAATTGAAAAAGCGGAAATCAAATCTGACAGAGGTGAGATAAGATTAGCAATGTTTGGATGTAATACCTCACAACTCAGCATATCGGCAACATAGGGAGCATCTTTTTCTCTAAAGCCCACTAGGGCGCGTCCTTTCTTTTCCACATATTTAACGGCTAATCTTGCACGTCGTCGATAACCCCAAACTTTATCACTGATGGGGGGATAAATTTGTTTCGCTTCCACTCGCCCAATTCTGCGAAGTGTCTCAACTACAGATGCTTGTTTGAAAGCCAGTTGGGCACCTATCTCTATATGTTGGGAAGTGCAGCCACCACAAAGTGTGAAATATTCACATTTTGCCTCTACCCGTTCAGCAGCCGGCTCCAAAACTTCAAGCAGGCGTGCTTCATCAAACTTTTTCTTTTTCTTTCTTGGCTGATAAGTGACACGCTCACCTGGAATAGTAAATGGTATGAACACTTTTTTACCTTCTTGATCAGCCACGCCGCGGCCATCTAATAGAAGATCAATAATAGTAGTTTCGTTATCTGACATATTGAATGTTTTGGACTCTTTACGGGGCTGTATCATAGCCTTTAAATTGCTCTGTATACATCAAATAATCAACTCACTATCCAAATTCTCTAGCTACATATTATACTCATGACCACACATCGAGGTTTACCTATTAGCTTGTCTATGAGCTTACTCATAGACTTACCCATAGACTAAGACCTATGCCATACTGCTAACATTGGACAGTCATCACCATGTCTACTTATTGAATCTTAAATACATTAGCGTTGAACCAAGTTATGACACAAGCCATTATCTATCACAATCCAAACTGTTCTAAATGTCGAGGTGCAATCACATTGTTAGAACAGCATGGAATTGACTTTGAGAGCATCAGATACTTAGAAAACCCACTCAGCTATGAACAGCTCATGCAGGTTATTGATGCGGGCGTGAGTATCAAGCAACTCATTCGCACACAAGAACAGGAATGGAAACAACTCAATATTGATATTGAACAGGCGTCAACACAAGACATTATCGAAGCGATAATATCTCAACCCAAAATTATGCAACGCCCCATTATTATGTATGCTGGACAAGCAATTATTGCACGCCCTCCCGAAAAACTATTGGAGTTACTCTAGATGCAACCAATACTAGTCCTTTATTACAGTCGCAGTGGTGCGACTAAAAACATGGCTCAGAAAATCGCTCATGGCGTGGAATCTGTGCAGGGTGCTAGTGCACTCATTCGCACAGTCCCGAGTGTATCTACAACCTGCGAATCAGTGGAGTCAGACATCCCTGAATCAGGTGATTGTTATGTGCAGTTATCTGACCTTGAAAATTGCTCGGGCCTAATCCTTGGCAGTCCTACTCGTTTTGGCAATATGGCAGCTCCACTCAAATATTTTATTGACTCAACCAGTGGGAGCTGGCTCAAAGGTGCGCTTGAGGACAAGCCTGCAGCCTGCTTCACCTCCAGTAGTAGTATGCATGGTGGACAAGAATCAACCCTCCTCACCATGATGATTCCTCTCATGCATCACGGTATGATTTTTACGGGCTTGCCCTATAGCGAAAGCGACTTGAGTTCAACTCAAAGCGGGGGAACTCCTTATGGTGCCAGTCATGTTGCTGGTTCCAATGATAATATTGCCTTGTCTGAAGAAGAAACACGATTGTGTAAAGCGCTAGGACAGCGAGTGGCTACTATTGCTATAAAACTAAATAACAGATAACTAAAAGTCTCAAATTATGTACTACAAATTATCACTTCTTAGCTACTTTGGATTAATGCTTGGACAAGTATTATGGATAGTATGGCTCAACCCAAACCCAATTATCCCAATTAGTTTAGCTATTTTATTCATAGTTGCACCATTGTTATTTGCACTACGAGGCTTACTACATGATCGACTTAATACTTTTAAATGGGTTACTTTATTTGTGTGGTTATATTTTATTTATGGCATATGGAACATTGTCAATGACACACAATTCCCTCTTGGAGTAATTCAAATTATTAGCAGCTTAAGCTTGTTTGTTTTTGCGGTGTTACACGTTCGATCACAAGCCATCAAAGAGGACATACCTGCTTAATAAAAGGGATGGTCACTTTTCTATGTTCACGCAGCGATGCTTGATTAATACTCTCTAATAACGGAATTAAGCTTTTAAGATCTCTTGAGTAATGCGTCAGAAGATATTGCATAACTTCTTGAGTAAGCTTCAAACCCCTTGATTTGGCTTGCAGGAAAACTGCTTTTTCTAAATCACTTTCCATCAGATTAAGTAATTTATACACAGGCCCCCATACACACCTAGAGGCTAAATCTGGCAGCTCAAAACAATCCTCAGTAGGTGCATATAGAGATGACATGACCAATGTTGTTTTGCTAGCGCGCAATTGATTAATACAATTAAATAGAGCTAGCTCCCAATCCGCTCGCTGTTGAACTAAGTGCACATCATCTAAGCAAACAAGATCTAATGTATTAAGGTCATCTAAACAAGCTGCGCCATACTGTAGACAGTCGCGCATAGATAGGTAAATCACTCTGCGATGGTGTACTAATGCTGAATGACATATAGCCTGAAGCAGATGAGTTTTTCCACTACTGCTTGGCCCCCACAAATATACTTGTGGTTCTAAATATTGATGGGCTATGGCATTTTCTAGTAAAGCAAGCAGGCTCTTATCTTTACAAAAAAAACACTCGAATGTGTATTCTGGATCTAATGATAAGTTTAATAATTGCTGTGTGCTTGAGAGATTCATGCCAATGGTTTAAAGATTATATAAAGGCTTTATAGACTAAAACTGATTTTGAGACTGATCAATCATTTATTTCACATTATGGATAGTCATTGCGGAGGCTTAATTAGCGCTAGTTTTATGAGTACAGCCAAGACTCATGGTTATTCTTACCCAAGCGATTTCACTTGTTCTAGGTTAGAGACAGAATCACAATAATCACAAGCTACTATATGATTAACGCTGACTAATATTATTGATATGCACTTTCTCAGCACGCGTATACCATTGAGTAACGTATTTGTAGCCACTCAAAATTGTTGTGTAAACAACCAGCGTCATCAACACGTTCAACACGAATGGATGAAAATGAGCAATCTGATGATATACCAGTGTTATGGCCAAAATAATTTGCACAAAAGTATTAATCTTACTGATACTCGATGGCTCCATTTTTAACTGTGACGTTGAATAATGGTAATACACTGCTCCCACCATCAATATACAGTCTCTCGCCACTACAATTGCGGTTAACCACCATGGCACCCATCCAAATAGCGCAAATGCCACATACACCACCAGCAACATGACCTTATCGGCAATTGGATCTAAGTAAGACCCCAGTGTTGTCTTCCAACCATAGCAACGCGCTAAAAAACCATCCAGAGCATCTGATAGCCCCATCAATAGAAGCAATAATAGTGCACGCTCATACTGTTGATCAATCAACAACCAAACAAAAAACGGCACAGCAAGAATTCGAGCACATGTTATGAGATTAGGGATGTATGTGGCCGGAATCATACGAAAATACTCCTAAGTTACGTCCTGCATTCAAGCGTTTACGACTCTGCAGTGTTAGTATTATATTATTCGCTAAGATAGCACAACAATGTGGGATTAAGTAGTACACTAACATCTAGATGACAAAATATTTAACTCACTAATTATAATAAATTTACTTGAGAAAAAGCACACACACATGGGACTCACTTATAAAGATGCAGGCGTTGATATAGATGCCGGAAATACACTCATCGACAAAATCAAAACAGCCGTTAAAAGTACTCATCGTGATGGGGTTATCTCTGATCTTGGTGGTTTCGGTGGCCTATTTGAACTCGCCAGTGGAAAATACCAAGAGCCAGTTTTAGTGTCGGGTACAGATGGTGTTGGCACAAAATTAAAATTAGCCCATCAAATGAATCAGCACTCCACTATTGGAATTGATTTAGTCGCAATGTGTGTGAATGATGTCATCGTGCAAGGCGCAGAACCACTTTTTTTCTTAGATTACTTTGCAACAGGCAAGTTAGAAGTCGATGTTAGCGCGGAGGTCATAACAGGCATTGCTAATGGTTGTAAATTATCTGGAGCCGCTCTGATCGGTGGGGAAACTGCTGAAATGCCCGGCATGTATGGTGATGGAGAATATGACCTAGCTGGCTTTTGTGTGGCCATTGCAGACAAATCTAAGCTTATAACTGGGCAAACAATACAAGCTGGCGATGTTGTCATTGGACTGCATTCAAGCGGAGTTCATTCCAATGGTTTCTCTTTAGTCAATAAAGTATTAGAAATTTCTGGAACAGATCTCAATCAAGACTTTGCAGACAGTACGCTGGGAGACACATTGCTCACTCCTACAAAAATCTATGTGAAACCCATTCTTGATATGCTCAAAAAATGCGATATTCACGGACTCTGTCATGTCACCGGTGGTGGTATTACGGAAAACTTACCTCGCATCTTACCGAAGAATTTATGTGCCGAAATTGATCCTAATAGTTGGCAACGATTACCCATATTTGACTGGATTCAACGCCAAGGCGATATAGCTGATGAAGAGATGTTGCGAGTATTCAACTCTGGCATTGGTATGATTGTGGTGGTATCAGCAGAACAACAGGATATCATTATAAATCTAGCTGACCAGCATCAAATCAATAGTGACATGATTGGTGTTATCAAGAATACATCCAGCTCATCTCAGGTACGCTATCTCTAAAAGTCATCATGAAAAATAAAATTGGCGTACTCGTATCAGGTGGTGGAACTAACCTGCAATCTATTATTGATCAAGTTCATAATCAAAATAATAATGATGCAACTATTAGTTGCGTGATCAGTAATGTGCCCTCTGCCTATGCTCTAAAGCGAGCTCAACAGGCAGGCATTCCTAATTTTGTCATCAAACATAGTGATTACTCGGACAGAGCAAGCTTTGAACATGCACTGATTGAAGTCTTCAATCAACATGAAGTTAACTTGGTATGTTTAGCTGGCTTCATGAGAGTCTTAGAAAGTGGTTTTATTCAAAATTATCAAGGGCGTATTCTCAACATTCATCCTTCCCTATTGCCACATTTTCGCGGTCTGCATACTCATCAACGAGCACTGGATAATAATCATAAAGAACATGGATGCAGTGTACATTTTGCTACTGCAGAACTTGATGGTGGCCCTCTTGTCATACAAGCACATGAATCAATTCTTACTAATGACGATGCACAATCACTTGCTCAGCGAGTACTGGAAAAAGAACACATAATTTACCCTATGTGTATACAATGGCTATGCGATGGCACAATTAAATGTGAAAAGGAAGTAGCCTATTATGAAGGTAGAGCACTTACACGACCTTTGCGACTTGATGAGATATCAGTTGAATAAACACGCTTTAAATACTATGACAACTGGCTCATCTGCCACTTGGGTACTGCTACTAAGCCTATTATTTTCCACCAATGCTCACACTGATACATCAAAGCTATCAATCCACGAAAATAATATCCCACCTGTTTTTTCCGCTAAATATCAAATCAAAGCTGGTGGCATGAATATGGGAGAAATAAAAGTTGGTCTCGCTCAAAATAACACACATGAATGGATCTATTCATCACGAGCTAAAACTAGAGGGCTAGCAGCTCTAATAAGTGGTGGTCAAAATATGTCTGAGACCAGTCACTTGCAGTTGATAGGTGACAACATCCGCCCAGTATTTTTTGAGCGTATAAAAGTATCTAGATCTGAAAATAAAAGTGAGCGTGTGACGTACGCTTGGCATAAAAATAATGTTCATGCCACATACAAAGATCGAGTACTAAATGATTCTATTCATAAATATAGCTTGGATTTATTCACTCTACAGCTATCGTTGATGTCTAATATCAACAACATTCCAGAAAAAACTAAAGTCACTGCTATTAGCAAAGCTAAGCTAAAAGACTATCTAATAATCAAACATGCAAATGAGACTTTAGAGACTGTCTATGGGCTTAGAAATTGTGTTGTCATTGAACGCAAGCGTGGCGATGCATCCTATAAAATATGGGCTGATGCAGACACTCACGGACTACCCATACAGATACAACATCTCAAGAAGGGCAAGGCTGAGTACACAGTAAGCTTAGTGAAAAGCTCACTGCATCAGAGTATTCGAGAGCATTAACAAGAAAATCGCTTAACAATAGTGCACAAACATTGAGCTGTGTAGACGTTTAACCACCCGCTACCATCATATTATCCATGAGAATAGAACCACAGTGGACACTTCCATTAGTATCCACATCATTGCCGACTGCGATAATGTTGTTAAACATATCTTCAAGCTGACCAGCAATGGTTATCTCTTGAACTGGATACTGAATCTCCCCATTTTCAACCCAGAAACCGCTAGCTCCTCGTGAATAATCACCTGTCACTATATTCACTCCATGTCCTATTAGTTCAGTGACTAGCAGCCCAGTATTGAGTTCTTTCAATAGCGCTGGGAAATCCTGCCCCGTATTATTGATAGTGATATTGTGTGTGCCACCGGCATTACCGGTAGTTTGCATATCTAACTTGCGTGCAGAGTAGCTGCTGAGTAGGTAGCCCATTAACGATCCAGATTCAACAAGATTGCGCGCATGAGTCTTAACACCTTCATTATCAAATGGAGTGCTGGCCAATCCGGCTATGACATGTGGATCTTCTTTAATATTAAACCATTCAGGGAATATTTTTTTATCGATAGAATCAGTCAAAAATGATGCATTGCGATATATAGCCGCACCTCGAATTGCCGATAAAAAGTGACCCACTATGGAACGAGCAATATTTGGCTCTAGCAACACGGGTACCTGGCATGTTTTCAGACTACGAGACGCTAGTCGTCTCAGAGTTCGTTCACGCGCTCGCTCTCCCACCAGTTGAGGTGAATCTAATAAGTCGCCCTGACGATTTAGGGAATACCAATAATCTCGCTGCATCCCTTGCTCATCTGCTGCAACCACTGAGCAACTTAAGCTGTGTCGAGTGCTATGATAATCACCCAAAAATCCATGAGAGTTAGCGTAGGCAATATGAGAGCGTATGCTACTGATTGAAGCACCCTCAGAATTAACTATATCTTTATGATCACGCGCTACTGCCTCACAAGCTATCGCTTTTTCTAAGCCACGTTCTGCATCCATATCCCAAGGATGATCCATTTCTAGTTGTGGATAATCATTCGCCATCAATTCCGGATCAGCTAAACCTGAACAGTCATCTTCTGCAGTAAATTTAGCAATATTTAAGGCCGCATCAATCGTGCGCAGAATTGCCTCAGGTTTTATATCATTGGTACTGGCAGAACCTTTGGCTTTTCCACGATACACTGTAACTGCTAGTGAACGTTGATTATGGTATTCACAAGTCTCTACCTCTCCCAGACGCGCTGTAACAGAAAATCCTTTGTCATTGCTTGCCATGATTTCTGCTTGATCGGCACCCTGTGCTTTTGCATAGTTCAGTGCTTCAGGTAGTTGTTGCTCTAGTATTTCTTTTGTTGATGATTGAATAGTCATAGTTATGCCTGAGTGCCTCCAACAGTTATTCCATCAACCCTTAATGTTGGCTGACCAACACCTACAGGGACACTTTGACCTTCTTTTCCACACGTGCCCACACCGGAATCTAATGACAAATCATTGCCAATCATACTCACACGTGTCAGCACATCAGGACCATCACCAATCAAAGTAGCGCCTTTAACCGGATAGGTGATTTTACCGTTTTCAATCATATAAGCCTCAGAGGCTGAAAATACAAATTTCCCTGAAGTGATGTCAACCTGACCACCTCCGAAATTAACAGCATAAAATCCCTTATCTACCGAGGAAATAATATCATCAGGTTGATGATTACCTGCCAACATATAGGTGTTGGTCATTCTCGGCATTGGTAAATGCGCATACGATTCACGACGGCCATTTCCTGTTGAAACTGTATTAGAAAGACGTGCATTTAAACGATCATGCATGTAACCCTTAAGGATTCCATCTTCAATAAGAGTCGTACATTGCGTCTGTACACCCTCATCATCAATATTCAGAGAACCTCGGCGTTGATCAAGCGTACCATCATCAACTACCGTCACACCTGGACTTGCTACTCTCTCACCGATACGTCCGCTAAATGCTGATGTATTTTTACGATTAAAGTCACCCTCAAGGCCATGTCCAATAGCTTCATGTAGAAGTACTCCAGGCCAGCCGGGCCCTAGCACGACTGTCATGTTTCCAGCCGGACATTCCTGAGCATCTAAATTCACAACTGCTTGTCTAACAGCTTCTAAAGCAAACGTTTCTGCACAACCCTCTGCGATGAATTTATGATAATCATAACGACCACCTCCACCCATGGAGCCTTGTTCACGTCGGCCATTTTGTTCCACAATCACACTGACATTGAACCTTACTAAGGGCCGCACATCTGCTGCTAAAGTGCCATCACTGATTGCGATCAACACTGTATCGTGAGTTCCTACCAAGCTAACCATAACTTCTTTAACTCGTGAATCTTGCGCACGAGCAGCTGCGTCAGCTTGTTTAAGTAGATTCATCTTCTCAGTTTCGCTAATAACATCTAGAGGAGATTCTGGCGCATATAAACTGCGGCCTGTTTTCACTTGCCATGCACGGACTTTGCCACTGCCAGAGGTTTTGGCAATACTTTTTGCGACTTGCGCGGATTCCATTAAAGCACTCGCGACGATATCGTCTGAATAAGCAAAACCACATTTGTCTCCTGAGATTGCTCTAACTCCTACGCCTTGCTCAATGCTAAAACTAGCATCTTTAACAATGCCATTATCCAATGACCACGCTTCTCGCGTAGTTCCTTGAAAATATAAGTCTGCCGCGTCGATTGATCCACCCAACATGATTCCTAAAGCATCATGTAAATGATCCTCATCCATACCTGTGGGACTGAGTAACCGAGCTTTTGCAATATCTAAATGTTCCATAACTTCCTTATTTTAATGTCCTATGTTGCAAACATGGGAAGGTTTGTCGAGTCTTATGTAGGCGTTCTAAATCGATCTCTGCTACCACTACTCCAGCACCTTGAGATAGTCTGTTAAGCACATTGCCCCATGGATCCACAATCATGCTATCTCCAAAAGTGCTTCTACCATTAAAATGATATCCACCTTGATTAGCCGCGATCACATAACTCAGATTTTCAATTGCACGAGCACGCACCAGCACTTCCCAATGGGCCTTTCCTGTTGTTTCTGTGAAGGCAGCTGGTAATACAATTATCTCAGCGCCTTGGTCTATTAATTGTCGAAACATTTCAGGGAAACGCAAGTCATAACACACAGCTAAACCCAATTTACCAAAAGGAGTATCAGCAACCACCACCTCAGAGCCATACTCTATGGTTTCTGATTCTTTGTAATCTTCATCTCCTTCGACTTCGACATCAAACAAATGGATCTTATCGTATCGAGCGACAACTTCACCTTGGTCGTTGTACAACATTGTGGCAGCAAGTATTTTACTGGGGTTATCACATTTTATAGGTATGGTTCCAGCAACAATCCATACCTTATGTTTTTTTGCTTGCTCGTGACAGAAGTGCTGAATGGGCCCAGTACCGTAAGCTTCTGAAATATCAACTTTATCAGTTTCTTCCATCCCCATAATTGGAAAATTTTCTGGCAATACAATCAATTCTGCACCTTGATGCTTAGCCGCTTGAATAAGGCGCTCCGCTTCCATCAAGTTGGTGTCTCTTTGTGGCGCTGATGCCATTTGAATTGCTGCAACTTTGTTCATTATATTCATACCCTCCATGCGGATATTGTCATGATATATCTAATTGAAGTCATTATCTGAAGTGTTTCATTAAAAACACACCTTTTGTACTACTGCCCTGGTTCCTCAGATTTTCTGACAACTTTTTCTATATTTGGTTGCTCCCATGTTCCGGTCATTGTGTAGTGGTAAGTGAGTGCCTTATTAAGTCCTACTACCTTTGCTACTTTATCAACTACAAACCCAGCCGCAGCACCAATAGGACCACCAACTAATGCCCCTGCTGCTGGCAATGAATCTGTTACAGATGGAGTCACTGCAACTCTTTGATCATAGCTTTGTTGAACGATATTAGTAGTGCCACTAAATTCAATGACTGCCGCTGATGAATCCACGGTGATTTTATCCGTATTCAAATCACCACCGCTTTGAAGCTTAAGATCACCATGAATTTTATTAAAAGCAAACCCTTTAGCGGTTACATCTTTAAAATCCAAATTCAGTCTTCGTGTTAGTGCACTTAAATTAAATAAAGCTAATAATCGAGCAGCACCAGGTTCAACCTCAACCACTGAGCCATCGTTTATATCCATACTGGCACTACCAGTGATTTCAGCCAAATTGAGCTTATGAGGAGCATTCGGCCAAGTAAACTGAGATTTAATATCGCCATTACCATTTCTTAAACCACTCTCAAAACCCAGAGACTCCAGCGCATCGGCCAAATCAGTTGTTTGCATATCAACATTAAATTGACTCCATATAGTGCCATCATTCATCTGTCTCCATGAACCATTACCCTGCGCGTCCAGATCAACCAATCTAAATTCTATCTGACTAAACTGTAGACCATCATGTATGGGCTCACCAATAACCATGACATCGAAAAGAGGCTTATTCCTGACTAGAAATTTGTCGGCTGTAAAAACAAAAGGCGGCAATGAACGTGGATCGATTACCTGCTTTATCGACTTGTCACGCTTAGGCACAGTAAATGTTTGCATATCAAACATTAAGGGTGAATCTCCCGACATTGGCAGTATGATTTGACCATCACCAAGCGACGAGGCTAAATCAATAGTATATTTCTGCCCATCAGTATGGGCTTGCAGATTCACATCTTGTGTAGGCCATGATGACCATTCAACTTGCGCGATATCAAGATCAAGTTGTGGGAGATTGATATCATCGTAAGAGGCTTCCTTATCTAAAGATTGGTTACGATGTCGATTAATAAATGTCATCCACTCTTCCACTGGCAGCCGATCTATTTCTCCTCTCACTAATAATCCTTGATGTTCCTTTTTTACATCTTCATTAGGAGGGCCTAACTCAATTACATTTAGGTTAAACGGTTGTTGTTCACTCATAGTAAATAACAACGCCGCTTTATCGGCTAATTGCCATCTCATCACCTGTTGCTTCTGATCAAATATGAGATGAGCATCAAGTTGTGTGGCCGACGGCTTAACAAGAGGATGAGGCAAATTAAACTCAATACCTTTCAATGAGGAATCTATATTTAGTGCAATTTTTTCAGGATTATCTTTTTTAAACATGGATGGCAAGTGCAGCTTCCCATGGATGTCAGTTTGACCTGATAAAAAAGGCATGAAGTGTGGATATTGTTGTTTGAGATATTCATTAAGTGCAAACTCTCCAGTGAATAAAAGCTCAGATGCTCCATCACCCAATGCACGCGCATTAAGATTGATAGGTTGTTCATACAAAGTTGCTGAGAGTTGGTCTGTTCGAGCTCCCTCCTGATCAAAAAAAACAGTCCCATCAACGTTTCTCAGGGCCAGCTGCACCGCGTGAATGTTTAATGTATTGTCAACAAAACCAATTTCTCCACTCACCTTGAAAGGCAGTGGTATTTTATCAGCCAAAGACTTAGTAAATGCCAACTCTAGTTGGGTCTTCCCTTGCAAGGATATTTGATCTGCAACTGAATTTTTTTTCTCAACTAAACCAGAGTCAGCTAAAAAGTGAATTAAGTTTTGTCCGTCACCCTCAAGCATGCCCTGACCATCTAATACTGCTTGTAAAAAAGAAGGAATAACCAGCTTGGCATGAGTGAGTTTTGAATCATACATACTGGCAGTCTGAGGAGTTACTTCAATACGATCTTTATCCATAGTGATAGTAGCTTGGATATCAGTGAATTTTGGCCAACCTTGCATATATTCCAACACTGTATCGTAAGCCTTGACATCAGCAGACAAAATGCCAGCGCTGTTCTGGTATGGAAACTCACTCAACTTACCGCGCAGTTGTAAGACAGAATCTCGAACCACACCCTCTTTGATCGCACCAGAGAACCAACTTTTTACGCGTCTCACTTTCTCAACCACAGGAAAATAACTGCTCACATGAGTGGCGTCAAAGTGCTTTATTAATATTTGTGAATCTATATATAACTCGCCTGATTGTACGAACCCAGCCACACGAGTATTGACGTCTAATTCATCATTTTGAACTTGCAATAAATCAGTTTGAAACAAATGTTGATGCTTGCCATGTTGCCAGTGCCAATCACCCTGCATTGATACTATTAGATCCTTATTTGGATATAACTCAGGTAAAACTAATTTAACCTGCTCAGATGTAAGCGACGCCATACCTCCAGAGTCACCACCACGCAAACTACCAGTTAAACCGGTGATTTTTCTATTTGTATTGACCTCTAAAAAACTTGCCTGACTGAAGTCTGCGGCATACTCATATTGATCATAGTGTTTGTTTTTTTGCCAATGCAGCTGTAAGTTTTTTATGCTGGCATCACCACGATAGTTTCCAAGCTGTTGTGATAGCCAACCTGGGTTAATTCTATCAATGGTATTACACAGAGCACCAAGTGGTATCTCACTGGCGAACATACTAAAACTTGTCAGCTGATGTGATGACAGTGCAACCTTAATTCCCAACTGTTGTGCATCCAGCTCATTCGCATCATTTTGAGTGCCATAAAATAAAACCAAGTTATTGGTTAATAGTGTCCAGTCATCTTGTGTTTTACTTAGCTCATAATCTAATGCTAGACCTTCAACCACTTGATCACTCATACACAACTGCTGATTAGGCCTTTTTTTATCGTCCGCCCTTTGACTCGAGCTATAACTCATGTGTAAAGAGCCCTGCATGGACTGAATGATACCTTGATTGAATTCACCCCGAGCCTCAGCATCAAATACAGCATTTATACCCAGATCTTTTTGTTTAGGTATGTTTGCAAGCAGTTCATCAAATACCATTTTCTCAGCTTGAAAATAAAATTTTACTTTAGCTTGATTAAGATCTGATAAATCTCCAGCTACATTCGCTTTCAGAGTAAATGATTGGCCAAGATGTTCAGGTAACTCACCTTGCAGAAAGAAATTTGTACTTATTAAACCAGGCTTGATATGAGCATTCACGCCTGAAAAATGATAATCCACATTAGTCACATCATCTTTCAAATGAATTTTTGCATCAATTAAATTTAGATCAATACTCGAGAGATCCTGTGAAGACTGATTAGATTGCGATGGAACTAAAAACTGTTTACTAATTGTAATCTCGCCGTCACTATTGCGATGCAATATAAGATCCAGTCCAATCAGAGCGACTTGTTTGATTATTATTTGCTGGTTAAATAAGGATGATAATATGTCCACCCTAACTTCAACTCGATCCAAGCCCCAACTGTCATTATTATCAGAGGTGAAACTCACTTGTTCTGCTATTAATACAGAAAATGGATGTGAACGACTGATTTCTAAACTAGCAATTTCTACGTGAGTGTTGATGGATTGGCTAAGATAGTTCTCAATTTGTGTTTGTACAATTTTATTTAAATCAGGATGCAAACGAATTGCTGACATAGCAACTGCAACAAGCAGCAACATCAGCGTAATCAGATATAATCCGCTATCCAGTAGTTTAGAGGCGACAGTTTTCAATTCAGTACCCAATCATAACTACAACAGCACCACATCAAACTGCTCTTGCGTATACAGAATTTCAACTTGCAACTTGATGGTCTTATTTGTGTATTCTTCCAACTCGGCCAAGTTGTCTGATTCTTCATCAACCAATAAATCAACAACAGCTTGAGAAGCTAGCACCAACAAATCAGATGATTCATATTGACGAGCTACACGCATAATTTCTCGGAACAGTTCATAACAAACTGTCTGAGCACTTTTGATAGAACCTCGCCCAGAACAAGTATTACAAGGTTCGCATAAAATATGTTCTAGGCTCTCATGAGTGCGTTTGCGAGTCATTTCTACCAAGCCAAGGGCTGACACCTCACAGATTTGAGTTTTAGCGCGGTCTTTTTCTAAGATTTTTTCCAACGCTCTCAACACTTGTTGCTTGTGTTCTTCTTCCTCCATATCAATAAAGTCAATAATGATAATTCCACCAAGATTTCTCAATCGCAACTGACGTGCTAGTGTTTGCGCCGCTTCAAGGTTAGTCTTGAATATGGTTTCTTCTAGATTTCTATGTCCCACAAACGCACCTGTATTTACATCAATCGTGGTCATAGATTCTGTTTGGTCAAATACTAAATGACCACCAGATTTAAGCATCACTTTGCGTTGCAAGGCACGTTCAATTTCATCTTCGATACCATGTAAATCAAATATCGGTCGAGCACCTTGGTAACGTTTTATTCGTGCAGCGAACTCCGGCATAAGTTTTTCAGCAAATGACCGCACATTGGAAACTGTTTCTCGCGAATCAATACTAATTTCATCGACATCATCAATGTTAATATCACGCAAGGTTCTCACAGCAAGCGGAAGATCCACATAAACTTCTGCCACAGAATCCACCTGATTAATTTTTTCTACAATCGAATCCCATAAGCGTAATAAGAAATGCAAATCGCGTCTAAGTTCTTCCTTAGAGGCAGATTCTGCAGCCGTTCTCAGTATGCATCCAAATCGTTTGCCACTCTCTTGTAACAACTCCCCCATGAATCCACTCAGACGATCGCGCTCTTGTTCATCTTCAAGCCTTGCGGAAAGACGAATTTCACTTGAGTAAGGAAGTAGCACTAAATAGCGAGATGGAATAGTGATATTCGTGGTTAAGCGTGCACCTTTACTACCAATTTGATCTTTAACCACCTGTACCAGTACCTGCTGTCCTTCATGCAGCAGATCTGCAATCGCTTCTACAGCTTGAGACTGATGTGGATTGTTGTCTGTGTTGTTTTCTTCAATGGTCGCTTGAGGTTCCACTGAGTGCTCATCTGGTTCGTGTTTTCGAGAAGCAAGAGATAAATCAATCACATCTGAAGCATGTATAAATGCTGCCTTTTCCAAACCGATGTCAATAAATGCGGCATCCATACCCGGCATGACTCGACTCACAGCACCTTTGAAAATACCCCCAACAAGGCCACGGCGAGCCGTGCGCTCAATGTTCATTTCTTGCAGCACACCATTTTCTACCAGAGCAACTCGGGTTTCTCTGGGAGTGACATTGATAAGTATTTCTTCACTCATTGTTTTCACCTACTGACGCGCGTTGTAATAGTCCGGATAACTCATATAGAGGCAAGCCCATCACCCCTGAATAGCTCCCAGAGAGATGTTGAATGAATTTTGCTGCCAAGCCTTGAATGGCATAACCACCAGCTTTATCCAAGGGTTCACCAGTTCTCCAATAATCGTCTATTTCTTGTGGTGTGAGCGCTCTAAAGGTCACCTCGCTGATACTGAGTGCGTCGTTGCAATTTCCTAGATATGAGACACTGATAGCGGTATGCACTGTGTGTGTTCTAGCTGATAAACGTGTCAGCATGGCTTTAAAATCAGCTTCATCTTCGGGTTTGCCCATTATGATGCCTTCAATACTGACAGTAGTGTCCGCTGCAATTACGACCACACCTGAGTCATATTGTTCACGAATGTGACGATTTTTTGTTTGTGCCATTCTCTTAACATAGTCTAAGACAGACTCTTGAGTAAGCGGTGTTTCGTCAATATCTGCCGAATCAATTTTAAAACCAACACCAAGTTGTTGCAGTAATTCAGCGCGTCGTGGTGAAGCAGATGCCAGGATGATCGTCATCAGACTAAATTAAGTTAAATGTAGGGACCAATTATGACACGAATTGACATTTCTGACATTCAAGCCCGTGATTGTTTAAGTGCGATGATAAGGATGGTTAGCTAGAATTGACCATGCTCTATATAGCTGTTCAATCATGAAT
>CBFHSW010000059.1:0-15467 GCA_965658595.1 Gammaproteobacteria bacterium
TCAATCTTAATCGCTTCCTTGCGTCTTCGCTATGATGAATCTCACATCACTGGCATAAAAAGTACCCAATCGGGTTTCCAGAGTGTAGATATAATAGCCAAGAAAGAACATAATTCTGAGGATGAGGGATTTTTAATCACATAACAACACCATGAAAATCATAGCCACACTGAGCATACTGTTATCAATACTGACTTTGGTCATGCTGCTCCGCTATTTGCTCAAACAAGCAGACCAGAGTGTTAGCTCAACAACCAGCTCCAAAAGTAGTTTCTTGATTCCATGGATTGCTTTGGTGTTGTGCCTAGCTTGGTCAGTTACGCAGAGTGTGTTCACCCTCAACGGCGTGGACCTAAATTTTTATAATTCTCTGTTAATCACCGCATTTGTAGTCAACATACTATTGTTGGTGATGAGCTCTTTTAAATCTATAGAGCATGCAGGCCTATTGGTATTACCCATCACCTTAGTGTCCGTGACATTAAGTTTAGGTTCTCATCAAGTCTCGACGACTCCAAGCATGAACCCTGGTATGCAAGTGCATATAATCACGTCAATGGTAGCGTTTAGTATTTTGGGTCTGGCTGCAGTGCAGTCAATTTTGTTATTTTTTCAAGAACGCAGCTTGCACAATCATTCCAGTATGTTTTTACTGAGATCTCTACCCTCATTGCACGAGACTGAAACGCTGTTGTTTCAATTTATTTCAGTCGGTATGGTCATTCTGACATTATCACTAGGCACTGGTTTTATTTTTATTGAGGATATATTCGCTCAGCATCTTGCTCACAAGACCACTCTGTCATGTCTAGCTTGGTTAGTCTTTCTCACCTTGATTGTTGGACGTGTGCGTTTTGGTTGGCGCGGTCAAACTGCAATTAAGTGGTCTTTAGGTGGGTTCAGCTTTCTGATTCTGGCTTATTACGGCAGCAAGTTTGTGCTTGAATTGATTCTGTCCAATCCTTGAAATATCTCCAGCACTTGCAACTGAACACAGTTTTCCGTAAAAAAGAGCTATTAATAACTATGAGGCCGAGCTGGTAAGCTCTTGGACGATTATTCGATAAGTACGCTGTTTATTGTTCTCGGTGTACTACTACTATTTTCTGCATTTTTCTCAGGCTCTGAAACCGCCTTAATGGCGCTGAACAGATATCGCCTGCGTCATTTGGCTAATAAAGGTCATCGTGGCGCTCATCTTGCCCAGAAACTTCTCAGCAAACCCGACCGATTGATCGGCTTAATTTTACTTGGCAATAACATTGTCAATTTATTAGCCTCACCCTTGGCAGCTTATCTTGGCTACCGTCTTTATGGTGATGCGGGTGTATTACCAGCCACGATTTTATTTATAGCAGCAGTATTAATCTTCGCAGAAGTCACCCCTAAAACTCTAGCGGCTCTGCATTCAGAGAAGTTTGCATTTCCAGCGGCCTATGTTTATACCCCGATGCAATATATTGCCTATCCATTTGTGTTCTTCCTCAACAGCATCACCAATACCTTACTAAAGGTATTCGGTGTGAGCCTTGAAAATCAAGCGCTCAATTCTCTGAGTGCTGATGAATTAAGAACTGTAGTCAAAGAAGCAGGCGGCCTAATTCCTAGCAAACACCAAAATATGTTGATCAGCATTTTGGATTTAGAATCGATCAAAGTGGAAGACATCATGATCCCGCGTAACGAAGTACAGGGGGTCGATATCAGTGAAGATTGGGACGATATTCGCTCACAAATCGTGAATGCACCGTTTACACGTATGCCTGTGTACGAGGAGAATCTTGATAATATTATTGGATTTATTCATTTGCGAAAAATATTCCCGCGAATCGTTCAAAATGAGATGACCCTAGAAGAACTTCGAGCCGAATCTCGAGCACCTTATTTCATCCCAGAAAGCACCAGTCTGAATCGACAGTTACTTAACTTCCAACACGAAAAAAGACGTATTGGTCTAGTAGTCGATGAATATGGAGATATTCAAGGTCTAGTCACACTGGAAGATTTACTCGAGGAAATCGTAGGTGAGTTCACTAATGATCCTGCGACATACAATACCGACATACACCCTCAAGATGATGGTAGCTATGTGATTGATGCCAGCACTCATGTGCGCGATGTGAACAAGACATTGAAATTGACGCTCAATACTAATGGCCCGCGAACACTTAATGGACTCATGCTAGAACATTTGGAAACTATCCCAGAAAAAGGCACAACAGTATTGATTGATGGTCACCCCATTGAGATTGTGCATATGCTCAATAACTCTATCCGCACTGTACGCATCATGCCTCAAGTCAACAAAAAGACGTTACGCTAGCATTTGATTTCTAATCACAGTCGTTTCACACTGCGTTAAGTGACCTAACTTTCAAGCATCCCAAAAAATTATGAGTAAAGCCCCCCAATATCAGTGCGATGCCTGTGGACAAACGTTCAGCAAGTGGAGCGGCCAGTGTCCAGAATGTCACGCTTGGAATACTCTGGAAGAAATCAGAAGCATACAAGTGGGTGGCAAAACCAAACCCTTAGCCAACAGAAAGTCGACTCAAGTGACACCTCTGTCGGAGATAGATACCGCCCAGCAACCGCGACTTTATACACAATTAGATGAACTCGACCGGGTACTCGGAGGAGGCATTGTGAATGGCTCAGTAGTATTATTAGGTGGTAGCCCAGGGATAGGAAAGTCCACCTTGCTGATTCAGATGTTAGCCACATTAACTGAGTACCCTACGCTTTATATCAGTGGTGAGGAGTCTGCCCAACAAATATCCATGCGTGCCGAGCGCTTATCATTGGACAAGGAGAATATTCGCTTATTAAGCAGTGTTTCACTAGAAGAAGTATTAGCTACTCTGGAAAAAATCAAACCTAAATTAGTCGTGGTTGACTCTATCCAGACGCTGGCCAGTGATGAACTCAATTCCGCCCCCGGTTCAGTATCTCAAGTTCGCGAATGCGCAGGACAACTAGTTCAATTTGCTAAGAATACTGATACGACTCTATTTGTAGTTGGACACATCACCAAAGAAGGCACCTTGGCAGGCCCACGTGTGCTTGAGCATATGGTAGATACCGTGCTCTATTTCGAGGGTGATAGTAGCGATCGTTTCAGGTTGCTACGTGCCACCAAAAATCGCTTTGGTGCCGTTAATGAGCTGGGGGTATTTGTGATGCAAGAGACCGGATTAAAAGGTGTGAAAAATCCATCCGCCTTATTCTTGTCTCATCATCAAACACCTGCCGCAGGCAGTGTGGTGATGGTGACTCGTGAAGGCACTCGTCCCTTATTAGTTGAAGTGCAAGCCCTAGTAGATGACAACCCATCCAACACCACACGTCGTTTAGCACAGGGTATCGAACAAAACAGACTCTCCATGTTGTTGGCCGTGATGCACAAACATGGAGGTATCTCTCTGCACAATGAAGATGTTTTTGTGAATATAGTTGGCGGTGTGCGTATACAAGAACCTGCAGTTGATCTTCCTATCTTGATAGCGACACTGTCTAGCTTCAGGGATTTCATCTTGCCACGTGAATTAGTCATGTTTGGTGAGATTGGTCTAGCCGGTGAGATTCGACCCGTACCAAATGGGCAGGAGCGCTTGCGAGAGGCTGCTAAACATGGATTTAAATTCGCTCTTATCGCAAACGCTAATGCACCGAAAGATCAAATAAAAGGCATAGAGGTCATTGCAGTATCTCGCCTCAGTGATGCCATCGATTGGATATTAAATAATTATGCAAGATGATCAAATCCCTGAGTTAACTGATGCCGGCCTAGCACCCACTCATGCAGTCACTGCTACTGATCAATATGGTGAGGTGAAACATGTTCGTGTATCTGGAGAATCACCACTCACGCTGAAAGTAGATAATCAAGAAGTAGTGACGTTAATGACGTTAGGAACACATCCTGAATTGCTAGCTTTGGGTTATTTACGCAATCAACGTTTGATTGACGACATCTCATTGATTAAATCTGTACATGTTGATTGGGAAAAAGAATCTGTCAACGTTGAAACACATACTGGTGAAGGTATTAGCCATTGGCAAGAGAAGTTAAGTAAGCGCACTGTTACTACTGGTTGCGGTCAAGGTACCGTATTCAGCTGCACCTTAGATAAAATCTATAATCAAAAAATGACTGCGGTAGAAATCCAGCAATCACTGCTGTATTCATTACTAGCTGTGATTACCCAATATAATGAGGTCTACAAACAAGCCGGCGCTGTACATGGTTGCGCTTTGTGTCAGGGAGATGAAATTCTCACTTTTGTCGAGGATGTGGGTCGTCATAATGCGGCCGATGCTATCTCAGGAAAAATGTGGTGTAAAAATATCTCTGGGGCCGATAAGATTTTTTACACCACCGGACGCCTTACCTCCGAAATGGTAATGAAAGTTGCACTAATGGGCATTCCTGTTTTGTTATCTCGCTCTGGAGTGACCCACATGGGCCTAGAACTAGCTAGGGATCTAGGGGTGACTATGGTTGCTCGCGCTAAAGGTAAATCTTTTTTGATTTATAACGGTGTGGAAAACATTATCTATGACGCCAAACCTAAAAAACCTGGCACTTAAATACAGCTATAATAAACACAATGAATTCAGTACTTTAGTTTTCATTTGTCCTCCAAATAACCCATTTAAACAATGAATTTAGAATTGTTCTAATGCCTCTTTAACATTAGACTTGTTGAACGATAAAGGTCCCTGAGAGGACATTAAAACGTTAAATCAAGAGGAGATCCTGCCAGTGGCGGTAAAAAAATCCACAACAAAAATTGATTTTGAAAAGTCGATAGTCAAACTTGAAGCCATTGTAGAAAAGCTAGAATCAGGTGATCAAACTCTGGAGGCTTCTCTAAAGTTATTTGAGGAAGGCATTCAATTAACGCGCCGATGCCAACAGGCTCTGGAACAGGCAGAAAATAAAATCACTATCCTCACACAAAACAATGAAGAGTGGTTAGCCGAGTCTGAAGACAATCATGGGGACAATACTGAAGACGGGTTGGGAGAGTTACTTGACCAGCCTTAATCAACATCTGTTGGAAACCAGCCAACGCATTGATAATTTCTTCAAGACTCATTTACCTGCTGAGGACGAAACGCCTACAACGCTGCATACGGCAATGCGTTATTCTGCATTAGGCAATGGTAAACGTATCCGTCCTGCACTGGTTTATGCCACGGCTAATGCCTTGCATGTTCCCCATGAGCATCTAGATATTGTAGCTGCAGCGATAGAATTAATGCATTGTTATTCATTAATTCACGACGACCTACCTGCAATGGATGACGACGATCTTCGTCGAGGTAAGCCCACTTGCCATAAGGCATTTGATGAGGCTACTGCAATTTTAGCGGGAGATGCCATGCAAGCTCTGGCTTTTGATTTAATCACCAATAACAGCATCAGCGGCCCAAGTTGTGAAATACGTGCCCAATTGACCTCTATATTGGCGCAAACAGTCGGCTCTCGAGGCATGGCTGGGGGCCAAGCGATGGATTTAGCGGTGGTAAATACCTCACTGACTATTGATCAGCTTGAGCAAGTTCATAGAAAAAAAACTGGTTGCTTGATACATGCTTGTATCAATATGGCACAAGTCTGCACAGATAGCTTATCTATGGAAAAACGCCAAGGACTGCTAAACTTTGCAGATAATCTCGGTATCGCATTTCAGATTAGGGATGACATACTGGATGAAATCAGCGACACGCAGACTTTAGGTAAACCGCAGGGATCCGATAAGTTACTTAATAAACCGACTTATGTAAGTATGCTTGGGTGCGAAGAATCTGAACGTCTTTGTCAAAATTACTATCAAGACGCACTCGACAATATTGCTTCATTCGATCAACAAGCTGACACTCTAAGAATGCTAGCGGAACATATTGTTTGCCGTAAGCACTAATGCAAAATGAAACTAAATGACCACATCAAGTTCTGATACCGATTACCCGGTACTCGATAAGATCAATCTCCCCGATGATTTGAGGAGCTTGCCGCTGGGCGATATGCCACAAGCGAGTGATGATCTTAGACGTTACTTGATAGAGTCAGTTTCTCAGTGCGGTGGACATTTTGCGGCCGGGCTCGGTGTTATCGAACTGACAGTCGCCCTGCATTACGTTTACAACACGCCTCAAGACAAATTAGTCTGGGATGTGGGACATCAATCTTATCCACATAAAATCCTTACTGGTAGAAAAGACCAAATTACCTCCATACGTCAAAAAAATGGTCTAGGCCCGTTCCCAAGCCCCTCTGAAAGTGAATATGACAGTCTTACCGTAGGACATTCGAGCACCTCCATCGGTGCTGCCTTGGGCATGAATATTAGTTTTCAGAATAGTAATAGCGATCAACAGGCCGTTGCCATTATTGGTGATGGTGGCCTTTCAGCCGGTATGGCTTATGAAGCACTCAACCATTTAGGTGCTCTGCGTACCAACATGCTGATCATTCTTAACGATAATGAAATGTCTATTTCTCCTAATGTAGGCGCCATGAGTAATTATTTAACGCGCATGTTATCGGGGCGAGTATTAACCAGCGTGCGTGAAGGCAGTAAACGCTTACTCAAGCCGTTACCACCTATGTGGGAACTAGCTAAAAAAACAGAAGAACACGTCAAAGGCATGTTTGCACCAGGCACTTTATTTGAGGAGATGGGCATACGTTACTTTGGTCCCGTCGATGGTCATGACAGTGTGTCTCTGATTAAAACCTTGAGAAATATTAAACAAATCAATGGTCCTAAAATCCTTCACGTAATCACTAAAAAAGGAAAGGGTTACGAACTCGCGGAACGAGATCCAGTGAAATATCATGCAGTAGGACAATTTGATCCTGAAGTCGGCATCAATAAAAGTGCTCCTAGCAAGCCCACGTATACAAATATATTTAGTGATTGGATCTGTGATAGCGCTCGTAAAGATGAGCGTGTGATGGCTATCACCCCAGCCATGCGCGAGGGTTCTGGATTGATAGAATTTGAAAAAGCATTCCCAGAACGCTACTTTGACGTTGCGATTGCCGAACAACATGCAGTGACTCTCGCCGCGGGTATGGCACTTGCTGGCGATCGCCCAGTAGTCGCTATTTACTCAACCTTTCTCCAACGTGCTTATGATCAACTGATTCATGACGTTGCGATTGAAAATCTACCGGTGCTATTCGCCATCGATCGCGCTGGTGTAGTAGGCCCAGATGGGAAAACGCATGCAGGTAGCTATGATTTGACCTATCTTCGCTGCATTCCAAATATGATAGTCATGACTCCCAGTGATGAGAATGCTACCCGTCAAATGCTTAATACTGGCCTTGCGTATAACGGGCCCAGCGCGGTTCGATATCCACGTGGTGTAGGCCCAGGAGTTCCAGTAGAAACAAAAGATCAAGTCTATGATCTGGGTAAGGCTGAAATTAAACGCGAAGGCAAAGACATTGCCCTACTAGCCTTTGGTAGCCCGACTCAAAACGCACTCGAAGTGGCAGAACAATTGGATGCCACCGTAGTGGATATGCGTTTCGTTAAGCCTATCGATAAAAATCTAATTGTCACTATCAGTCAAAATCATCAACTAATCGTCACTCTAGAAGACAATGTAGTCATGGGAGGAGCAGGTAGTGCTGTAAACGAAGTTTTAGCTGAGTGTGGTAGCCAAGTACGAGTACTTAACCTAGGTTTACCGGATCGTCATCAAGAGCACGGCTCTCGTGAAGAACTTCTAGAGGATGCTGGTCTCGACAAAGAATCAATATTAACCAAAATCAAACAGATATACCCGCTGAGAGATTGCGCGACTAAAAGTGCAGTAGTAGTATCCAGCGTATAAATAACAGATATCACTCAATATTCTTAAATATTTCCAAAGGATTATCAGATGAGCGCCACTGCTGGAGGAGTTGTTACGTCAATTCCTGATACACAAAATAAAGAAGATACACGCCAAATTCCTATCGACAAAGTCGGTATCAAAGGCATTAAGCACCCTGTGCGTGTTTTAGACCGATCAGGTGGCGAACAACACACCATTGCTGATTTTAATATGTATGTGAATTTGCCACATAATTTTAAAGGCACACATATGTCACGCTTCGTAGAAATTCTAAATGAATATGAGCGTGAGATTTCTGTAAAGTCCTTCAATGACATTTTAGAAAAAATGGCGGAAAGATTAGAAGCTGATTCAGGTCATATCGAAATGACCTTTCCATACTTCGTCAAAAAAGCCGCCCCAGTGACTGGTGTGGAGAGTTTACTCGACTACGAAGTCTGCTTCCGCGGTGAGATTATCGATAAAGTTGCCAGAACTGATGTAAGAGTCTTAGTGCCTGTGACCAGTTTATGCCCGTGTTCAAAGAGCATCTCCGAATATGGAGCACATAATCAACGCTCGCACATTATCATTAATGTGGAGCTAAAAGATTTTCTATGGGTAGAAGAGCTGATAGAGATGACTGAGAAACAAGCTTCTTGTCAACTATATGGTTTATTGAAACGACCAGATGAAAAATTTGTGACAGAAGAGGCTTACGATAATCCTAAATTCGTAGAAGATTTAGTCAGAGATATTGCGACTGAATTGAATAATGATGATCGCATATTAGCTTACACAGTCGAGTCTGAGAACTTCGAGTCTATTCATAATCACTCCGCGTACGCTTACATCGAAAAAGATAAGCGCACCTAATCGATAATACGACTGTCAAGATTATCTCCCTTGATCATTGATCGAGGGAGTATTCAAATACCTTACCTGCCCATCTTCTCTATCTAAATTTCAAACCACCCTTAAACTATCTTCAGGCGCTACTATCCAGTGGTTCTGAATACTTCATAGGCACGTACAATTTGATTCAGTAATACACGTGCGGCTTGAGAGGACAATGGTGTTACATCATCTTCAACTGAATGCGCAGTCAATAGTGTCTGTGCTCCCTGAGAAAGCAGGTGAATTTGATAGTCTCCCGCCTCAATCTCGCTGTTTTCTGACATATCTGAGGCTTCTATGCGTACATGATAGATGCCTTTAGTTCGATCTTGATCATAAATTTCGAGTCCAGTTCTATCCAGTGCAATCCCTGTTCTTCGCCATACACGACTGTATTGATCACCGACATATAATATTGGCATACCATTCAGATCACGCAATTCTATATAGAGTCTTGGGCCTTCAGCACTGGTCACTGCATTAATGGCTGTATCCCTGGACTCTCCTAAATGCTGCATCAGGCTAACCAACATTTCAGCTTCGGTTTCAGAGTCACTATTGACGTCTAACCAAACCGCACCCTGTTCAGTAATCGATTGAAGTTGAGTTTTACGTTGACTCACATAAATATTAGAGACTGCGTTAGGCTCACGTTCTATACGAACTTTGAATTTACTGCGTGTAGCTGTAAATTCTGTCACATCTGTAAATTCACTGCTGCTGGAATCAATATCTTCGATCCATTCTGTCTCCATCACACCTATAGATGGTTTATCTCGATCTAATATGACGTCTTGACTCGCCCAAAAGGATCTTAACAAAGGCCAAACATTGACGGGATCAACTTCTGCTTCTATCCACCTCAAGTCACCTTCTCTGCGTATTGTCATATCTACAAATTCAGGCACTACTGAGGCATCAAGGGCTTTTCCATAAGTGTCTAAAGCACTCACCCTATCGCTACCCGTTTGAGGAATCTTCAAACTATCATTCCATTCAGGCGTAACTAACTCAGGTGGTATATATAGATCACCCTGACTTCCCGCTTGTGCGTAATCATCGCCTCCATTGAAGCGCTCTACAAAAGCACAAGATGACATGAGAGCGATAGAAATACCCATCAAAAATAATTGGTTTAATTGTGTTTTCATGAATAACTCGTGTAAATATTAAAGTGACCCAGCCTTCGATAATGCCGCTCTTAAAGTAGCATGGAATTGCTCATCAAGTGTGGTCAATGGCAATCGTATACCTGATGGTATTAATCCCATTTCGTGCAGTGCCCATTTTGTCGGTATTGGGTTGGATTCTATAAATAAGTCTCTATGTAAATCCTCTAATTGTGCATTTAGCGATTGCGCTTTTTCACGATCACCCGCTAATGCCGCAGCACACATTTTATGCATTAAGCGTGGTGCAACATTCGCAGTGACGGAAATCACTCCGTGACCGCCCGCTAAAATTGACTCCATGGCTTGTCCATCTTCACCACTTACGACCATAAACTCCGGTCCACATGCTTTTTGTATTTCCACCGCTCGTGTCATATCGCCAGAAGCTTCTTTGACTCCGACGATATTTTTAAGCTCTGCGAGTCTAGCTACAGTGGCGGGCAACATATCACAGGCTGTTCTGCTCGGAACATTATAGAGAATTTGTGGGATATCGACTTCTTCAGCTATCTTCTTGTAATGCTGATAAAGCCCTTCTTGAGTCGGCTTATTGTAATAAGGCGTGACCAACAGACAAGCATCAACACCCGCTTCTGCAGCGCACCGCGTCAAAGAGATCGCTTCCCATGTTGAATTCGCACCGGTTCCACCTATCACAGGCACGCGACCATTAACTCTGTCAACCACACGTTTTATGACCTGACAATGCTCCTCATGATCCAACGTCGCAGATTCACCTGTAGTACCTGCTGGAATAATCACGTCGGTTTGATTCTGCAAATGAAAATCTACTAATTTGTCCAACGCATTGAAATCAACCGAACCGTCTTCCTGCATAGGTGTGGCGATGGCAACCATACTGCCTTTAAACATTCATTTCTCCGTGGTCTGAAATACTCGACGAATAGTAATTGTGCATACCTACCATTACAAGTTCGTCGTGTCTGATTCTGGGCCCGAATTCGCTTCTGGCCATAGATTTATCACTGCATTAATTAAGGTTGCTAATGGAATAGCAAAAAATACGCCCCAAAGCCCCCATAATCCCCCAAAAAACAATACCGCCACAATAATCGCAACAGGATGCAAGTTCACTATCTCTGAGAATAATAGTGGCACCAACACATTCCCATCTACGGCTTGTATGACTGTATAGGCAACCATCACATACAAAAATTCACTCGAAAGACCCCACTGAGCATAAGCGACAAACATCACTGGCAAGGTCACCACCGCAGCTCCCGCATATGGAATAATGACGGAAAAGCCCACCATTACCGCCAGTAAAATAGCGTAATTCAAACTCAGGGTAGCGAAAGCGATGTACGTCACAACACTAATAATAAGGACTTCTAAAAACTTGCCGCGCACATAACTAGCAATTTTTTGATTGACCTCAAACCAAACCTCGTTAGTGAGATCGCGTTCCTCAGGAAGAAAATGTGCAATCCAGTTCAATATCTTAGTTTTATCTTTCAGCAAAAAGAAGACCAATAGAGGCACGATTACTGAATAGACTAAAATAGTAATTAGTCCGACAACAGACGCAATCGGCTTAGATATTAAAGACTGCCCAAAGCTTAATACCTCATTACGAATGAAAGCGGATATCTCACTGACTTGCTCGCTACTGACCAAGCTTGGAAATAATTCTGGTAAACGCATTAGTAATAACTGCCCTTGGTTCACCATAGCAGGTAGCTCAATAAAAAACTGTGTGAATTGTTTAGATAACAATGGCACTAATACAAACAATAATATGACTGCCAAAGTAAGAAATGAAACAAAAACAAAACTCAGCGCCATAAGTCTAGGTGTATGTGTTTTTTCCAACATATCCACGGCCCCGTCTAAAAGATAGGCAATCACAATACTAGCAAATAGAGGCGCAAGAATTTTCCCAGAAAACGTCACTACCAACAGTCCACTCAGGATGAACAAGACTAATGTGACCACCTGTGGATTGGAAAAGTGACTTAAATACCAGTTTTTTATGAATTTCAGCATAGGATTGAATCGTTCATAGGATTCCCGTAATGGATTCTTTAAAATGGGCTGATTGTTCTTATGAGATTATAACACTCTCATTTAGGTGTTTTTGCAAATAAGTGTGTTTATGTCCATAAAGCGATTTTATATGAGTGCATAGTCGGTTTATGCTTGCTTCATCGCCCAATCTAAGATTAACTTGCGCCAAATATGGGTGCACTCTTATAACGCAAACCATCAATATAGAAAAAACATTTATCAAAGGCTTACATGCGAGTATCAAAATTCCCCCTTTCAACACTTAAAGAAGTGCCTGCAGATGCTGAGATAGTCAGCCATCAATTAATGTTGCGTGCCGGCATGATACGTAAATTAGCGTCAGGACTTTATAGTTGGTTGCCCTTGGGCCTGCGTATCCTCAGAAAAGCAGAACATGTAGTCAGAGATGAAATGAATAAAGCAGGCGCACTGGAATGTCTTATGCCTGCAGTGCAACCTGCGGAACTATGGCAAGAATCCACTCGCTGGGAACAGTACGGACCAGAACTGCTTCGTTTTCATGATCGTCATCAACGCGAGTTCTGTTTTGGACCTACCCACGAAGAAGTGATCACTGATTTAGTACGCAAAGAAATACGCTCATACAAACAATTGCCCATCAATCTGTATCAAATTCAAACTAAGTTCCGCGACGAAATTCGTCCCCGTTTCGGTGTTATGCGTGCACGTGAATTCATCATGAAAGATGCATATTCATTCCATCTCAATCAAGACTGCCTGGAACAGACCTACCAAACCATGTATGCCACCTATACTGAAATATTCACACGCCTAGGCTTGGAATTTCGTGCAGTACAGGCAGACTCAGGCTCTATTGGTGGAAATAGCTCACATGAATTCCATGTGTTAGCAGAATCAGGTGAAGATGCCATTGCGTTTTCAGACGCTAGTGATTACGCCGCTAACATTGAATTAGCGCCTGCCCCTATACCTGAGCCAGTTCAGTCTAAAGAGACGCTTACCATGGAACAGGTTTCCACTCCGAATCAAAAGAGTATTGATGATGTATCAAAAGCTCTCAATGCTGACCCCGTTAACTGTATTAAAACGCTAGTGGTGAAAGCTGAAGATGGTGGCGTCATGGTATTAGCACTCAGAGGTGACCATGATTTAAACCCCATAAAGGCGGAAAAGATTGAGGGAGTACTATCACCTTTAACTATGGCTAGTGATGATGAGATCAAAACTCATCTTAACAGTGTACCTGGCTACATCGGTCCATTAGGATTACAAGATAGATTAGTCGTCGATTATTCTGCAGCACAGGCTATTAACTTTATTTGTGGTGCTAACCAGGTTGATAGTCATTTCATCAATGCTAACTGGGAGGATATCAGCACACTCAAGCAAGCAGATCTGAGGAATATACAAGAAGGTGATGTAAGTCCTGATGGCAATGGCCATATACAGATTAAACGTGGAATAGAGGTAGGTCATATATTCCAGCTCGGTAACAAGTATAGTCAAGCGCTTGGAGCGTCAGTCCTCGATCAAAGCGGTAAGGATAGTATCATCACCATGGGTTGCTACGGCATTGGCGTCTCACGTGTCATCGCTGCAGCAATCGAACAAAATAATGATGACAAAGGCATTATTTGGCCCGCCAGCCTCGCACCTTTTCAATTATCACTATGTCCTGTGAACATGCATAAATCACCCACCACTCTAGAATTTTGTGAAAAGCTATACCAACAACTGATCGAGCAAGGCTATGAAGTTCTATTCGATGATCGTAATGTGCGACCAGGACAAATGTTTGCAGACCATGAGTTGATCGGCATTCCATTTCGAGTGGTTGTGAGTGAACGAGGCCTAAAAAATTCAAAGATAGAGGTCAAATCACGTTGTGATAAAGACAGTCAAGATATCCCCATCGATCAGCTACTAGACTACCTACAGAATCACTAGAGATAATCAGCCTCTCAGCGGTTTTCGATGGGCCAAAGTATAGAACTTTGAGTCTAGCCTTTTCATCACACCTTCATAATACTCTAATATACTAATATATAAGCAATTTTATATTGGCTTTCTATTTATTTTAAGCATACACTTCGGTTATGGCATTTTGTGCTTTCAGTACAGAATGTTGTTTAACAGTGACTTCAAAATCACAAAATAAAAATAAATAAGTTCAAACAATCATTTCATTATCAGGAGTAAGATATGAAGACGAGAGTAATGGTACTGGCAAGTGCACTAGTTGCAATGCTAGGAATGAGCAGCATTGTTAGTGCAGAAGAGACAATGTATGTTCCAATTCCAAGTTACCGAGTAGGCCCATATGCAGCGGGCGGCACAGGTTACTTTGGGGGCATTCTAGATTACTACAACCTACTCAATTCGCGTGGCGGTATTGGTGGTGTTCAACTAATCTGGTCAGAGTGTGAAACTGAGTACTCAGTAGAGCGTGGTGTAGAGTGTTACAAGCGTTTGAAAGACCGTGAAGGCGGAGCAGTATTCTTTGATCCACTTTCAGTTGGTATTTCAACAGCATTGATCGAGACAGGTCGTGCGGACAAGATGCCAATCATCGCAGTCAACCATGGTAAGACAGCCGGCCAACGTGGCGACATCTTCCCATACTACTTCATGCCTGGAATCAACACATACGATGAGCACTCAATTATGGTGCATTACATCGGTGGATTAGAAGGCGGCATGGAAAACCTACAGGGCAAGAAGATTGCTATGTTATTCCACGGATCACCATACGGTCGTGAAGCCATTGCTTTCATGGACAGCATGTGTGAGAAGCACGGATGTACACACGAAGCGATCGAAGTTCCTCACCCAGGTAACGAGCAGCAGTCACAGTGGTTAAAGATTCGTAAAATGAAGCCAGATTACGTTTTATTACGTGGTTGGGGTGTTATGAATCCAGTTGCTATGCAGACAGCGAAGCGTATGGGTTTCCCTGTAAGTCGTTTGATCGGAAACATCTGGTCTAACTCAGACGAAGACGTAATTCCAGCAGGTGGCGCAGCAGACGGCTACCAAGCGATTACAACTCACCCAGCCGGCACAGACTTCAAAGTGGTACAAGATATCATTTCTGACGTATATGGCGCAGGTAAAGGCGATCTTCAAGATAAGTCACGTTTAGGCTCAGTATACTGGAACCTAGGTGTATTAGCGGGTGTTGTTCACACAGAAGCACTACGTATTGCACAAGAGCGTTTTGGTAACCGTGCGTTGACAAGTTCTGAGACACGTTGGGGCTTTGAGAACCTTGTGTTAACAGCAGAGCGAATTGAAGAGTTAGGCGCAACGGGTCTAGTACCAGAGTTGAACCTAAACTGCATGGACCACGTAGGCGGTCACTTAGCTAAGTTCCAGCAATGGGATGCAAGTGCGCGTCAGTGGAACATCGTATCTGACTGGATTGAAGGTGATGTTGCATTATCACAGTCAATCATCGATGCAGGCGCAGAGAAGTATGCAGCGGACAACGGCATTGAGCCACGTCCTTGCAGCGCTGACAGCAACGACGACGACTTCGATCTTTAAGAT
>CBFHSW010000060.1:0-10262 GCA_965658595.1 Gammaproteobacteria bacterium
TTTCAGAGCTATTATCGGCTCTTTTAATCATACTGGAGTAAAGTGAATTGATTCGTAACTTAGGAGCAACGTCAGTATTTAATTCTATACGCCAAGTATTTTTATATTTCACCACTGATACATCAGGTATTACATACTGAGTATCACTATCCGTCATTTGTGCGCCTGGTCGTGGATTGAGTGATTGTATGAGTTCGATAATATGATGCAATTCATCTGTATTGAGTTTTAGCTTCTTTTGTATAGTGACTAAATCACGCTTACCAAGTGCTTCGATATAATCTGTTATGACACGTTGTGCTGATTCCAACAGGGGTGTGTCTGCAGGTAATAAGCTGAGTTGAATCAGGAGGCATTCGGCTAGGTTTTGTGCGCCACTGCCGATAGGGTCTAAGTGTTGAATTAAGTGCAATACGGCAATGACTTCATCACATTCAAGTTCTGGTAGGCTTTCCTGTAAATCTTTAAATATACTTTCGACACTGTCTGCCAGATAGCCATCATTGTCGATCTCATCGATCAAGGTCATACCGATTACTTTATCGGTATCACTCAAGTGGAGTAAATCCAGTTGTTGTTGCAAATGTTCTTGCAAGCTATTGCTATGAACAGCCTGATTTTCATAGATATCGGTTTTTACTTCCTGCGGAGACTCACTATAGATATTAGGTTCTTGGTAGACATCTTCCCAGCTACTGTCGACCACTAGTTCATCACTGATTTGCTCCTGCTGTTCCGGTATTTCCTGCTCTTCGAGCAATCTATCATTGGAGTCGTTCTCAACATCATTTTTATCAGAATCGGCTTGAATGTCATTGCCTTCATCTTCTTCCAACATGGGGTTGGTTTCAAACAATTGTTGAATTTCTTGTTGGAGTTCAACGGATGACAGCTGCAATAGCTTAATGGCTTGTTGCAGTTGAGGCGTCATCGACAGAGATTGACCGAAACGCAGTTGAAGTGATGGTTTTAGCATGAAGCCAGAGAGTCAATAATATTGATTCGATGGTTACATACTATTATTCAAAGTAACAGTATCTAAGATTGGAAGGGGGGTTATTTATTCTGTAACTGCTTATAAATGTCGTGTGCTTGCTTATGGCTAATATTTAAGACTTCCATTAGATCAATTTCATTAGCGCGCATAATTTCACGGATGCCGCCATAGTGTCTGAGTAATACATCTGTGCGTTTGGGCCCAAGACCTTTAATGTTATTGAGTGCATTGAGCGGTAATTCAAAGTCATTACCTAAATAGACATCCCGCACCTCTTTGGTGTTAGTTAACTCTATGGGTGCACCTTTAGCGAGCACGGTACCACTGTTGAGTATGTAAGCACGCGTACACATAGCCAGAGTCTCCCGGACATTATGATCAGTGATTAATAACCCTATGCCTTGATCGCATAGTTTTTCTAATAACTTTTGTATCTCTTTTACCGAGACAGGATCTACACCTGCAAAGGGTTCGTCTAATAGAATAAATTTTGGTTCGATGGCCAGTACTCGGGCTATTTCAACACGTCGTCGCTCACCACCAGATAAGCTATAACCTTTGTTATTACGGATATGTTCAATTTGAAAATCTTGCAGTAATTGTTGACATAGATTTTTCTGTGCAGCGGCATCAATATCTTTACGCAGTTGTAAAATAGCGAGCAGATTTTCTTCTACGGTCAAGCCGCGGAAGATTGAGGCTTCTTGAGGGAGATAGCCAACCCCATGTTGTGCGCGTGCATGTATGGGAAGTTGAGTAATATCTTCCTGATCAAGCGTGATGCTACCGTGATCGGTTTTTACCAATCCAACTAACATATAAAAAGTTGTGGTTTTACCCGCGCCATTAGGGCCGAGTAAGCCAACAATTTCGCCACTATTTAATTCAATATCGACATCGTTAACAACGCGGCGCTTTTTATATTGCTTGGCGAGTTGTTGAGCAGATAAACAGTGATTATTGGGTGTCGTCATCGAAGAGTTTGGATTGAGGGATAATAGTAATATTGACACGATCATTGCTCGTGCCGCTATCGATTAAGCCTTGATCTGTGAGGTATTTAATATATTCACTGCGTATCACATTACCAAGCTGAGTAATTTTTGCCTGCCTAAATAGCTCAATTTTGTTTTTATTAGCGTTATGGATCATTTCCTCTGATTCAGCATAGACTATATCACCCTCATCAGTGGTTTCCTGGTAAGTTGCCAGATCACCAAAAGCAATAATCCTAGTGACGGCATTATTCTTAGTGTGAATAATAATCTTATTACCCTTGAGTATAGTGGTGCCTTGAATCATCACCACGTTGCCGAGATATGTGCTCTCTCCAGACTTGTCATTGAGCTCCGCGTTATCAGCACTGATCTGAATAGGTTGCTGATTATCATCAGAGCGCGCGTAGCTGGATGATGACATGAAAAATATTAAGATTGATATGAATAAAGGTTTGAGCATGTTGGATTCGCAATATTTATTGTGAGTAAGATTCTATCAGGGTAGCTTTACTGTAAATTATAGTTGAGTGCTGTTTCTAGTAGACCTTTAGCATCTAGGATCAGTTCACACACTTCTCTCACGGCACCTTGTCCACCATTCAAAGAAGTGACAACATCGGAGTGCTGCTTGACCCACTCATGGGCGTCACCGACAGCGAAAGCCAAGCCACATAGTTTCATGGCTTGCACATCTATAATATCGTCTCCTACAAAAGCCACTTGTTGGGGGTCGATATTTTTTTCCGCCACAAGACTATTAAAAGCCTGTTTCTTATCGATATGTCCCTGCATGACATCTTCAACGCCCAGTTCTTGCATACGCACATCGACCGCTTTTGATTTGCGCCCAGAAATTACCGCCACTTGGATGCCGTAATGTATCAGCATGCGCACTCCATGACCGTCACGCACATTGAATGCTTTAGTTTCTTCACCTAAATGATTCAGGTAAATACGCCCATCAGTGAATACACCATCGATATCAAACACCACCATGTTGATAGATTCGGCGCGCTGTTTTAAGTCTGTTTTAGAGAGAGACAATTAAACGATTCCCGCGTTGAGGAGATCATGCATATTCAATGCACCAATGACCTCGTTATCATCATTTATTACTGGCAAAGCATTGATTTTGTGAGTTTGCATTTGTTGCAAGCTTGCAGTCGCCAGGGTGTGTGGCTGTGTGGATTGACAACTTCGCACCATCACATCACACATGTGTGTTGTCTGTAGGTTGGTCTCTTGATCAAGTAAGCGGCGCAGATCACCGTCAGTGAATACTCCTACTAAATGATTGTTGTCATCGACTACAGTCGTCATACCTAAGCCCTTGCTACTGATCTCCATAAGCCCCTCTCTCACTAGACTGTTTTGATTGACGCGTGGAATAGTTTGGTCTGTATGCATGATGTCCTGCACTGAGGTAAGTAGGCGCTTGCCTAATTTGCCGCCAGGATGTGAGCGTGCGAAATCTTCTTCATTGAAACCACGCGCAGATAATAGACTTACTGCTAGGGCGTCACCCATAGCCAACATGGCTGCGGTGCTAGTGGTCGGTGCTAATCCTAGGGGGCAGGCTTCTTTCGTTACCGACACATCCAATACTATGTGACTGCTGCGAGCCAGTGTGGACTGTGTATCACCGGTGAGGGTGACGATTGGACACTTGAGTAATTTTAGCGCAGGTATCAGAGTCACCAGCTCATCTGACTCGCCGGAATTGGATAGCATCATGACGGCGTCATCTTCACAAATCATCCCAAGATCACCATGACAGGCCTCGGCCGCACTGACGAAAAAAGCCGGGCTCCCTGTGCTTGCCATAGTGGCCGCAATCTTGCGACTAATATGACCAGATTTACCAATTCCAATCAGAACTATGCGTCCACTGATGGCAATTAGACACTCACAGGCGCGCACGAAGTCAGCGTCGATATGTGACTGTAACGCAGAGATTGCTTGGGCTTCTTGTTGAATTAGTTGCTTGGCTAATTCGATAGTGGCTTTAGGATCGATGGTTGACATTGCTTTATAGGCTGATAGTAGAACGCAAATATAAACTGACCTGATAAGCAATGAAACAACTAATAAAGATAATTCCACTGAGCTTGGACAGCCCGCCGCGTTTGCGAGTGATAAAGGCAAGTGCGATTAACAGCAGCACTATGCTTGTCATAATGACAAAATCCTTATTAATTGCGTCAGCCGGTATTGGATAGTGAGTGATAAATGCAGGAATACTCATGACTCCTAGTATATTGAATATATTTGAACCAATAATATTGCCTATTGCTAAATCGGTATGATGCTTGAGTGCGCCAGTGACGGAGGCGGCTAGCTCCGGCAGACTAGTTCCTATAGCAATAATGGTTAGACCAATTATCACATCGGATACTCCAAACATCTGGGCGAGCTCTACACTGGCTGTTACCAGCATATCGGAGCTAATGAGTAACACGATAAGCCCAAACAGCAACCAGAATATATGGTAGGTGAGACTTTTTGATGGTTCATTAGATTTAGAATCTGTGGTGGATTCAAGCTCTTCAGTACTGTCTGGGACAAACTGACTCATAACATAAAGTACTAATAACATGAGTAATATTAGTACACTACCTTCTACCAAGGTCAGTATTTGGTCTTTGATGAATAACCAAGTCAACGCAGTGGCAATCAGTAAGATTGGGAATTCACGTCGGAAAATGCTGTCTCGTACCACCAGCGGTGTTAGACATGCCGTGATTCCAAGAATCAGGGCAATATTAGTAATGTTTGAGCCAATGGCATTACCTACCGCTAAACCAGTGGTGTCACGAATCGCGGCGATGGCGGAAATAAACAATTCTGGAGCAGAGGTGCCAAAACCTACCACTATAATTCCGATAATGAGTGGAGACACATCGAGATAATGAGCCAGCCCCATAGCACCTGAAATAAATCGGTCTGCGCTCCAAACTAGCAGAGCTAGTCCGATAATAATACTGAGGCTGATTAACAACATTGCTTAATATTCATTGGTAAAACGCGATTATACATCGTTTCATTGCGGAATGACTGCGATCATATCTGGGCATAGATATGGGTGTCGATGTGAAAATTCACCCTTGTAAGGGACGTACTCAACACTGGTGAGCATGATCTGATCAGCTCTAGTTCACTAATAGTATAAGAACACGTATCATTATCGCTGAACACACAACTGCTAGCGCTATCCAAGGGAACTGTGGTGCTTGTAAGATAAAGTTAAATTATTTGGATTTATTGAAGGATACTCTATGAAAAAGCTCTTGATGACAGGTTTAATCACGCAGCTGCTGGTAATCGGATTATTGAGTACAGTGGTGGCAGAAATCCGTTCACCTGAGGTGATTATTGAACAGACTTCGACTCAATTGTTGGACATTATTAATCAAGAATCTGATCGAATTCGAGAGGATGTGAAATTTGTTGATTCAATCGTCAACGAGATTATTGTTCCGATTATAGACCTGCAATCAATGGCTAAATTAATCCTTGGTAAACATTGGAAAACCGCGTCAGAACAACAACGTACCGATTTTATCGATGAATTCAAAAACATGTTGATCCGCACCTACGCAAAATCAGTTGCGGATTTTGGTCATGCCAAGATTAATATCATCCCCAATGCTGAGGGTCAGAAAGGTAAATTTTATCGTGTCAAAACACAGGTAACACTATCGGGAAGTCCTCCATTGAATGTTGATTATGTATTTCGACAGCAGAAGGATAAGCAATGGAAGGCATTTGATCTGGTGGTTGATGGTCTCAGCATGATCAAGAATTTCAGAAGCAGCTTTTCACAGGAAATCGAAGAGACCTCATTAGATGCTCTTATTGATCGCATCAGAAATACCAATACCGAGCAGCAAGTGACCTCGGATACTGTCTCATAACATTATTAGTAAGATATTTAGTAGCGATCATAGCCTCACTCATTGTTGGATAATGCCCTGTATTGTTACCTCCCACCCATCCAGTGCATGAATACATGCAGCGAGTAGAGCGCACACAACACTAGGAAAAGCATGGAAAAACTTCTTGTCACCGGTGGTGCGCAACTTCAAGGTGAAGTCTCTGCGTCCGGCTCTAAAAATGCTGTATTGCCAATATTAGCCGCATCTTTGTTGGCTGATTCTCCTATGACGATTGAAAACGTTCCACATTTGCGTGATGTAACGACTACCCTAGCTCTGCTCAAAGATATGGGAGTGCAGGTGGGTGAGCATGAGGGCACTAGCATTCGAACAGATTCATCAAGTATTCAAAGCTATGCGGCGGCTTATGATCTAGTCAAAACCATGCGTGCCTCTATTTTAGTGTTGGGTCCTTTATTGACACGTTTTGGTGAAGCTGAGGTGTCACTTCCTGGTGGTTGTGCCATTGGAACACGCCCGGTGGACTTGCATATTGAAGGTTTGCGAGCGATGGGCGCAAAAATCAGCGTGGAAGATGGTTATATTCGTGCCCGAGCCAAACGTTTGAAAGGTGCTCGCATTGTTATGGATATGGTCACGGTGACAGGCACAGAGAATTTGTTAATGGCGGCCACACTGGCGCAAGGCACCACTATCTTAGAAAATGCTGCACGTGAGCCAGAGGTGACTGATTTAGCAAATTGTTTGTCTGCTATGGGTGCTGACATAGAGGGTATAGGAACTGATTGTCTCACCGTGCATGGTGTGTCTAGACTTGAAGGCTGTCAGTATCACGTGTTGCCTGATCGCATTGAAACTGGCACTTTCTTACTGGCGGGTGCTATTACGCGCGGTAAGATTCGCGTGAATAATACTTCCGCGAGTATTTTAGATGGGGTTTTGCAAAAGTTGGAAAAGGCTGGGGCAGACATCAATTGTGGCTTAGATTGGATCGAACTGGATATGCGTGGTAATCAGGCAAAAAGTGTTAGTATAAGTACCGCTCCGTATCCTGCATTCCCGACAGACATGCAAGCGCAGTTCATGGCGTTGAATACAGTGGCTGAAGGGACTGCAACAATCACAGAAAATATCTTTGAAAACCGTTTCATGCATGTACCAGAGCTGCAACGTATGGGGGCGGATATCAGTGCTAAGGGTAATACCGCTGTGGTGTTAGGTGTTGAGTCTCTGACAGGAGCTCAGGTGATGGCAACAGACTTACGCGCCTCCGCGAGTTTGGTGTTGGCTGGGTTAGCGGCTCGTGGGGAAACCATAGTAGATCGTATTTATCACTTAGATCGTGGATACGAACATATAGAACAGAAACTTACGCACATTGGTGCAAATATTAAGAGAATTTCAAGTTAATCATGAAAACTCAAATCACGTTAGCAATCTCTAAAGGACGCATCCTTCAAGATACTATTCCTTTGCTTGAGAAAATGGGCATGTCGCCATTAGAAGATTTAAATAAGACGCGTAAGCTGCTTATTGATACTGAAAATCCTAATGTGCGTGTGGTAGTGGTGCGCGCAACAGATGTTCCAACGTATGTGGAATACGGTGCAGCTGATCTGGGTATTGCAGGCAAAGATGTATTAATGGAATCCCAAGGCGACGGCTTATATGAGCTGTTAGATTTGGATATATGTAAGTGCAAGCTGATGGTGGCGGGTAAAGAAAACCTCTCACCCCATGGTAAGCGTTTGAAAGTAGCGACTAAATACGTCAATGCGGCTCAGCAATATTTTGCTCAGCGCGGCCAACAAGTAGAAATCATTAAACTCTATGGTTCCATGGAGCTGGCGCCGATCACAGGCTTAGCCGATCTGATTGTAGATCTAGTTGATACGGGGAATACATTGCGTGCTAATGGTTTACAACCCCTAGAGCACATTGAAGATATAAGCTCACGACTGGTGGCAAACAAAGCATCATTAAAAGTGAGTTTTGATACACTACAAGATGTAGTAGAAAAATTTAAAGCAGCAACAGCAAATTAAACAGGATAAACCCCATGAAATATGAAACCGATGATCTGCGGATCTTAGCAATGAAAGAAGTCAGTACTCCTTCACAGGTACATGCTGAGTTTCCTTTGTCTGAAGAGGCGTCACAAACAGTTCATCAGGCCAGAGCTGATATCCATAACGTTCTAACTGGTGAGGATGATCGTTTAGTGGTGGTGGTTGGTCCATGCTCCATTCACGATACTAAAGCGGCTCATGAATATGCTGAGCGTTTAACTAAACTCAGACAACAGCACTCTAAAGAATTGCACATCGTGATGCGTGTATATTTTGAAAAGCCACGAACAACGGTCGGTTGGAAGGGGCTTATTAACGACCCTAATTTAGATGGCAGTTTTGAGATCAACAAAGGTCTTAGAGTGGCGCGTGAATTATTATTGGACTTGAATGCAGGCGGTATGCCAGCTGGTACCGAATATTTGGATTTAATTAGTCCACAGTATGTGGCCGACTTGGTGAGTTGGGGCGCGATTGGTGCTCGCACTACAGAAAGTCAGGTACATAGAGAATTAGCTTCAGGGTTATCTTGTCCTGTCGGATTCAAAAATGCCACTGATGGTGGGTTGCAAGTGGCCGTAGATGCGATTGGCTCAGCCACTCGTCCACACCACTTCTTATCTGTGACTAAAGAGGGTAAGTCAGCGATTTTCTCAACCAAAGGCAATACTGATTGTCACGTGATTTTACGTGGTGGGAAGTCGACTAACTTTGATGCTGCGAGCGTTAATGAGGCCTGTGGTAGTCTAGCAAAAGCCGAACTATCAGAGTTAGTCATGGTCGATTGTAGTCACGCGAATAGTCAGAAAAAACACGAAAAGCAACTCGAAGTAGGGGCAGATATCTGTCAGCAAATCTCTACCGGTGAGCGCCGTATTTTTGGAGTTATGATAGAAAGTCACTTAGTGGCTGGGCGTCAAAATGTCGTTGATGGGAAAGCTGAAGTTTATGGTCAAAGTGTCACTGATGCGTGTATTGATTGGGATGATACGGTTGCCTTACTAGAGCAATTCGCTACTGCGATTCGTGATCGCAGAGCACTAGAGGCGTAGTCAAGAAGTGATGCTATCTGTACGTCGATTTAACAGTCAAGACTCTGATTTCGAGGATCAATTTAATAAGTTCATAGAAATTGATCAGGATCATATGGGGGACGTAAGCAATGTTGTGGAAAACATTATTGCTGACATACGCTCGCGCGGTAACCAGGCTTTACTGGAATATACCCATAAATTTGACCGCTTAGAATGTGAACATGAGACACAATTAGAAATCTCACAAGAACAACTTGCAGCGGCTTTAAATGATATAGACAGTGACAAACGCGCGGCTTTGGAACAAGCGCATGCGCGTATTGTTGCATATGCTGAGCATCAGCGTATTAATTCATGGCGTTTTACAGATGAACACGACTCTATGTTGGGCCAACGCGTCACACCATTAGATCGCGTCGGTATTTATGTGCCTGGTGGAACTGCCGCTTATCCTTCATCAGTCCTCATGAATGCAGTGCCTGCTAAGGTAGCAGGAGTGAAAGAAATCATTATGGTGGCGCCCACACCAGACGGTAAAATCAACCAAACAGTATTGGCTGCTGCTGCTATCGCGGGTGTTGACCGCGTATTTAGAGTGGGTGGGGCACAAGCTGTTGCAGCGCTAGCCTATGGAACTCAGACCATCCCTGCAGTGGATAAGATAGTTGGACCCGGCAATATTTATGTGGCCACAGCTAAGCGCATGGTGTTTGGTAAAGTCGGCATAGACATGATAGCTGGCCCATCTGAAGTACTGGTTATTTGTGATGACTCAGCTAATCCAGATTGGATTGCCATGGATTTATTTTCTCAAGCTGAACACGATGTGTTGGCACGTTCTACATTGCTATGCACATCCTCAGAGATGCTAGATAAAGTTGAAAAATCCATGAATGATCTGTTGCCCAGCTTAGAGCGACGAGACATCATTCATCAGTCTATGCAAACATTAGGAAGCCTAGTATTGGTGGATAGCTTAGAACAGGCCGCTGATATTAGTAATGCTATTGCACCTGAGCATCTAGAGCTATCAGTTCAGGATCCGGAGGCGTTATTAACACATATCAAACACGCTGGTGCGGTATTTATGGGACATCACACGCCAGAATCATTCGGTGATTACTGTGCCGGTCCGAATCATGTTTTACCCACCAGTATGACGGCACGTTTTTCTTCGCCGCTGGGTGTCTATGATTTTCAAAAACGCACCACTATATTGAATTGCTCAGATCAAGGTGCACAAGTATTGAGTGGCATTGCTAATACAT
>CBFHSW010000061.1:0-4493 GCA_965658595.1 Gammaproteobacteria bacterium
TGGACTATTCTGTTCTTTTTTGATGTTATCTGAATTTGTGTTTGCGGCACCTAAAGCCACCAGGGAAGAACATCAAGTACTGCAGCAAAAAGTGATTGAGCTTGAGCAGAAAATAGATGCAAGTCAGCAACAGATTGCTTCAAAGCAGGCGTTAATAACATTGAAATTAGAACTCAATATCATGCGTGAAGAATTACAATCTTTGCGCTCTGAGAATGAGAGGTTGCGCTATGAGATTAATATTATTCAGAATCAACAGCGTGAGGCTTTTACAGCAATAGATCGAAAAATTATGCAGCTGGATAACGGCAGTAGCATCTCATCCCAGTCTGCCCAGGATATTACAGGTGAGGGTATAGTTAATAATAATCAAATTGATAATAACAATGCGGTCATCAGTCAACAGCAAGATACTCCTCTACAAGATACCTCAGGGCAACGGCTTCAGACTCAAGTTCCACTTCAGATAGATAATCTTGAAGGCCAACAGAGGGGTTCTGTATCTGAGCAATCACAGATGAATCAGGCACATATGGGTAGCGACTTTAATACTGAAAATCAAATGGTCGCTGAAACGGTGGTTACTGAAGAGGTTGATATAAAAGCGGCTTTGTCAGCCTATCGCGATGCTTTTATTTTGTTAAAACAAAATCAGCATGAGTCAGCTATTTTAGCATTCCAGGAGTTCTTAGTTAATTACCCTGCAACCAAGTACTCCGCTAATGCACAGTATTGGCTTGGTGAGGCCAACTATGTGGCAAAACGTTATGACATTGCCTTACAAGAATTTCAAAAAGTCATAGATGTTTATCCAGATAGTAGCAAGATACCTGATGCACGATTAAAAATTGGTTACACCCAATATGAGCTAGAGCAGTGGATAGAGGCTCGTGCCACACTGGGAAGACTGCGCGCTCAACTACCTGATAGTAAAGTTGCAGGTTTGGCTCAACAACGTCTAGAACGCATGGATCGAGAGGGTCATTAGACTGACGCAATCAACAAATAGTATGTAAATAGATTGCACTATAGAGTTTAAAATGATCGAGATTAATCACGCCCAAAAGTTACGCATCACAGAGATATTTTATTCACTACAAGGTGAAGCCTTGACCAGTGGTTGCCCCACAGTATTCGTTCGTTTAACAGGTTGCCCCTTACGTTGCCAGTATTGTGATACAGACTATGCTTTCAGTGGAGGTGAATGGATGACTTTCGAATCTATACACGCAAAAATCTCTGAATATAAAACGCGTTATATTACAGTTACAGGTGGAGAGCCGTTGGCGCAACCAAATTGTCTGTCTTTGTTATCTGAATTGTGTCAACAAGGTTATCAAGTCTCACTTGAAACCAGCGGCGCCATTGATCTGAAGGATGTAGATGAGCGAGTCATAAAAGTTATGGATCTAAAGACTCCAGGATCTGGAGAAGAGAATAAAAATCTTTGGTCAAATCTTGAATACATACATACAAAAGATCAAATCAAGTTTGTTATCTGTAATCGTGATGATTATAAGTGGAGTCGCCAATGTGTCACCCAATATAAACTTGATGCCCAGTGTGAGGTATTATTTTCACCCAGTAATGAACAGTTACCAGCCGAACAGCTCGCGCAATGGATTTTAGATGATCAACTTAATGTGCGTTTTCAAATTCAATTACACAAAGTCCTCTGGGGTAATCAAGTCGGTAAATAGCTATGTCAGTCAAAAAAGCGGTGGTATTGTTATCAGGTGGATTAGATTCATCCACATTGCTTGCAATGGCACAACAACAAGAATATGAATGTTATGCTCTGAGTTTTCGTTATGGTCAGCGTCACAACGCAGAATTGCAGGCGGCAGAACGAATCGCTCAACGTCATCATGTTCGCACTCATAAAATTTTTGATCTTGATCTTAGTCTGTTTGATACCTCAGCATTAACTAACCCAGATATCGCCGTGCCGACAGATCAGGCTGAGGGTATACCTGTGACCTATGTTCCAGCTAGGAATACTATATTCATGTCTATTGCGCTGGGCTGGGCAGAAGTCATTCAGGCGCAGAATATATTTATCGGTGTGAATGCAGTGGATTACTCAGGTTATCCAGATTGCCGTGCGGAGTTCATTGAGGCCTATCAATCCATGGCGAATTTGGCCACACAAGCAGGAATTGAGGGTCGCGGTGTTAAAATACACACCCCTTTGATTGATCTGACAAAAGCACAAATTATTCAGCAGGGTTGCCAACTAGGAGTAGATTACGCGCTAACTGTATCCTGTTACCAGGCCTCAGATGAGGGCTTAGCTTGTGGTCAATGTGACTCTTGTCGTCTACGAGCAGAGGGCTTTGCACAGGCTGGAATAGCGGATCCAACCCGGTATTTGTAAAATAAACACAATAAATTCACATTAGTTTAAAATAATATGCTAATATACTTGCATATGGATTGGTTGCACTCTGTGTAGCATTGCAAGGAACGCAAATATTCCATCAACATCAATTGATTGAGACTCAATCATTGTTGTTGATTAAATGCATTGAGTAGTTTTTTAGGTTTAAGGATGATCATGTTGACATGGACGTCAATTTTTAAGAATTAATCTGCCAGCACTTCTAAACTCAAATATCGCTGTTATAATCCACACTCCGCACAAATAGAATAAAATCCTATGTCTGATCTTTCAAATATTCAATACATTTCTTTGTTAGGTTTTTTCCTAGCAATCATCTTTGGTTTCGTAGCTGCAAAAACAAATTTTTGCACCATGGGTGCAGTGAGTGACCTAGTTAATATCGGCTCTAAAGGTCGATTAGGTGCATGGTTCTTTGCTGCGGGTGTAGCTATATTGGGTGCTCAATATTTATCATTGCAAGATATGGTTGCGCTTGATGACACCATGTACTTATCGACTAATTTCGCTCTGTTTGGCTATATCCTAGGAGGCTTCTTATTTGGCATAGGAATGACACTGGGTGCGGGCTGTGGACAGAGAAACCTCGTGCGAGTGGGTGGTGGTAACTTAAAATCTGTGGTGGTGGTCATTATCATGGGTATTACCGCTTACATGACTATGCGTGGTCTGTTAGCAATTGTTCGTATTGATGTCATAGAGCAGGGCAACATAAACCTTGCTGATATGGGTATGGAAACACAGAGCTTGGCGCATCTAGTAAGCGCTTTATTTGGTTTAGAGCACGGACATACGCTTCAGCTAGTTATGGCATTGTTGGTTGGTCTAGGCTTGGTCCTCTATGCGATCAAGCAAGAAGAATTTAGAACCAGCTTCGACAACATTCTAGCTGGTGTGGTAATAGGCTCCAGTGTGGTGGCTGCATGGTACATCACGGGAGTAATTGGATATGATGACTTTGATCCAGTAGCGCCACAAGGATTGACTTTTGTAGGTCCAACAGGCAACACCATCAGTTACTTAATGACTTTTACAGGTGCTGAAATCAACTTTGGCATCGCGGTGACTTTTGGCATGATCTTGGGTTCATTCGCCTATGCAATTAGCACGGGTAACTTTCGCATTGAGACATTCAATAGTAAGAGCGAAATGCAGGCACAAATGATAGGTGCTGTCTTGATGGGCTTTGGAGGTGTGATTTCATTTGGTTGTACTATCGGCCAAGGCGTTAGTGGTATGTCGACACTCGCTATGGGCTCTTTCATAACGCTAGGTATGATATTTTTTGGCAGTGCTTTAACAATGAAAGTGCAGTACCAAATGATGGATGAAGAGCCTTTCATGAAAGCTGTCACCACTAGTGCTGCTGAAATGCTCAATCCGTTTAAAAAAGCGGAATAAAAACGCAGATAATTGATGGCGGGGACTGTGCAAGTCTCCGCTAATCAGTATAATACCCATCGCGCTGACACATCAGTTTTCTTGCATTATCTAGTAGTCAGTCAAAATACATACCAATATAGAATATGGGCCGTTAGCTCAGCTGGTAGAGCAGTTGGCTTTTAACCAATTTGTCGTGCGTTCGAGCCGCACACGGCCCACCATATTTCACCTTGCCTGCGCTTATTACTAGTATCTATCTAATACCATAGTAACGACAGATTGTTTTAAAAATAGTCTGAAATACGGATATATTTCCTCTTTTATACCTACTAGGGTCATGAGTGTGACATTAAAGTCATATTAACTACAAGTATATGTCATATAGTTACATTAATTATGTTTTTAGATAAGCATTCTGTAAATCCAGAAGTATCAAGCAGGCGTGCTTATCTTTATAAACGAGTTTTCAAACAATCTGACTATTTTAAAAATATAAGGAGACAATATGAAAACTATAAAATATTTACTTGCCGCTATTGCGACATGCCTAGCGACGCAAGTTAGTGCTGAAGACTTAGGTACCGATTCAGCTGTAATGACGATGATACTTCCATTATATGCCTCGCTTAGTAAATTAGATGATTTTTACTTAACATCTACTGATGCAGTGAACTATTCTGGTTCAGATGAGTATTCATTAGTATCTAAT
>CBFHSW010000062.1:0-17523 GCA_965658595.1 Gammaproteobacteria bacterium
TAATCCTTGAACTCTCCACCTTGAGCTTCCGCTGACACTTTCGTCAACGCCGCTGTTAACGTCGTCTTTCCGTGATCCACGTGACCTATCGTGCCCACATTTACGTGTGGCTTATTACGTTCAAACTTCTCCTTCGACATCTTTTGATACCTCCGACGACATTAATTAATGTTATTAAATTGGGTTCACATAAGAACTAACCTTTGTAAGTGTTCGCTTATAAAGAGTCAATTCCATTATTACTGCTTAAATTCTCTGGTTCATTCTATTTACTGCTATTTACTGCTTATATGTCGCTAATCCATTGGCGCCCATATCTTAACGTTGTGGTTTCTCACGGGCTCTGCACTGTGGAGCCCATATCCGGACTTGAACCGGAGACCTCTTCCTTACCAAGGAAGTGCTCTACCGCTGAGCTATATGGGCAAATACTGCCAGGCTCTCCAAGTCTTGTAAGGCCTCGGATTTGCCAATCATGTTTAATTCAGCATATAGTTGGAGCGGGTGATCGGGATCGAACCGACATCATCAGCTTGGAAGGCTGAGGTTCTACCATTGAACTACACCCGCAGCACACACGCTCATGCTTTTAGTGGTGGAGGGGGTAGGATTCGAACCTACGAAGGCATAGCCAGCAGATTTACAGTCTGCCCTCGTTGACCGCTTGAGTACCCCTCCATGCACAAAGCCGGCTATTGTCGATTAGTTTCGACTGTAGTGTCAACCAGCGAATGCAATAATCTGCAATTATCTAGCCAAAAAAATCCAGCATCCCCCAGATGGAGTATACAATCGCATAAAAACCACACGTTTTTACTGAGTTATTGGTGCTTTTATACTCACTACACTCAAATTATCAAACTGATAGTAAAAATAAGGTCATAATCAACCTGTAGAGTCAGTTCTAAACCATAATCCATTAAAATTACATAACTTAGCTCAACATCATGAAAATCACTATTTACGGGTCAGGCTATGTAGGCTTGGTCACAGGGGCCTGCTTGGCACAAGTAGGCAATCACGTATTATGCGTCGATATAGACGCAGACAAAATTGAGATGTTAAAACAGGGCAATATTCCCATCTATGAACCCGGTTTGGATGATCTCATCAAACAAAATATTAATTCCGGCAGAATCGAGTTTACTCAAGATGTCCAACAAGGTGTTGAACACGGTTTATTCCAGTTCATCGCGGTAGGCACACCTCCAGATGAAGATGGTTCCGCAGATTTACGTCACGTCGTTACTGTCGCCAAAAGCATTGCAGAGCATATGCGGGAATATCGTGTGATTGTGACTAAATCAACCGTGCCTGTGGGTACAGCCGATACTCTCTCATCTGAAATAGCCAAGACTTTCCAACAAAATAACAAGTCGGTCGATTTTGACCTAGTCTCAAATCCAGAATTCTTAAAAGAAGGTGCTGCAATTACTGACTTCATGCGCCCAGATCGAGTCGTAATCGGAACACAAAGCGCTAAAGCAGAGGAATTGATGAGAACTCTGTATGCACCCTTTAACCGTAATCATGCTCGCATCAATATCATGGATATACGTTCAGCTGAATTCACTAAGTATGCCGCTAATGCCATGCTAGCGACAAAAATCAGCTTTATTAATGAATTAGCTAATTTATCCGAGCTCGTCGGCGCTGACATAGAACAAGTACGACTTGGAATCGGTGCTGATCCGCGCATTGGTTATCATTTCATTTATCCCGGTTGTGGTTACGGTGGCTCTTGCTTTCCAAAAGATGTGGCCGCCCTTCAAAACATAGGTGCCGAGGTGGGTTTTGAAACCACTTTAATTAACGCTGTGGATGACGTTAATTACAAACAAAAAGAAGTGCTATTCAAGAAAATTATTAACCGGTTTGGGGATGATTTATCAGGCAAAACATTTGCTTTATGGGGACTGTCATTCAAACCCAATACTGATGATATGCGCGAAGCCTCAAGCCGTGTATTAATGGAAAAACTTTGGCAGGCAGGGGCATCAGTGCAGGCTTATGATCCTGTAGCTATGGAAGAATGCGAGAGAATCTATGGTTCGCGTGATGATCTAGCTTTATGCTCCGACAGCATGAAAGCTTGTCAGGAAGCTGATGCTTTAATTATCGTAACTGAGTGGACTGAATTTCGCAGTCCCAATCTATCTAAAATTAAGGCTGCACTTAAGCAGCCAGTTATATTTGATGGTCGTAATTTATATGATCCACATGAACTCAAAAACAATGGCTTTAAATATTTTGCAGTGGGGCGTGGTGATTCTCTAAAGATTAACAACACCAGCAATACTCAGAGTACTGACACATAATCTTAGCTCTTAAAGATAGTCAAAATGACAACTTACATACTAAAAATATAAACTAGAATCTCCCATAGGACACATTAACATGCTCAATCAACGTATCGATATTATCAGTGCGCAGCCGCCCTTATTGATGACCATTCCCAATTCACCATGGCAATTAATTGTGAAAATCGAACGTACATCTTCTGCACAGTTAACGATACATTGCGTTAAACAAGAGGATGGGCAATTAAGCATTTATCAACAAACCCTGCATGAGGAGCCCTTCCACGTAGCTGAGAATATTTGGGAACTGACTTACGGTGTGGAAATCATGACACTAAAGCATAGTAGTTTGTCAGGACATCCAGCTAATCAATTGTGGCAAAAGTGGAAAAGTCACTCAGACTAACTATTGTTTTTCAAAATCAAAATGAAAACCATACAACTCATTCAAGGCATCCACTCTCAAGATGTCGCCCTCGTCTAAATAGGCTAGACCTTGATACTCACCATTCACAGACGCACATGAAGAAATAGTTAAAGTCACATCATAAGCATTGTACTGAGGATTAATAACAGCCATGCTACCTTGATACTGACAATCATCCGAATCTTGTCCGGACCATTGACCGTCCAATATAGACACATTAATAGTCAAACCATCACGATCTACGAACTGCCAATCACCTTCCATCAGAGACACATTGGAAGGTTTTTCATAGATAGGATTATATTCCAAGTTCATGGCGCCTATGTCTCCGCCGTTTAGAGTCCTAAAATGCGATTCAATTTTTCTTTCCTTGAGATAGCCAGTCAATCGCGCAGAATCAAATGGTGCACCATCCAATGAATAAAGCATATAGTTAGATAAATACAAACCTTTACCGCCCTCCACGCTACCAATGCAAATAGCCTTGGCTTTATAACTGACCGCAGTAGTTCGTCCTTGCACGTGGATGGCATGAAAATCGTAACCCCCTCGCCCATTGATATCAAAACCACCATTCCAGATACCATCTATAGCTTGTTTTTCCAGATATTCAACATTGGCCTGCTTGTGTTCGACTGAAGTGCAACTCACACATATCCAGAGCGATAATAAGATTAACGATGTCTTCATGATTTTTATCCCCTAAGTACATAAAGCAAATGATATGGGATTATTGAGAGTCGTAACAGTAGCCCACAAATGCCCTAAGGAGTATTTAGAATAACAATGTTTTCAGAGAAGTAATGTGTAACATGAGAAAAATTGGAGCCGGCGACATGAATTGAACACGCGACCTACTGATTACAAGTCAGTTGCTCTACCAACTGAGCTACGCCGGCTTTATAGGCATTAAGCAGGACTTTATCGAGATAATCCTATATCTGCTTAACAGGTGATGCAGTCTAGTGAAATCTTGAGTTGGGTTCAACGCTTTATAGTGATTTTTCTTCAAAAAAACTTTAATTGACACAATAAGCTCTATTGTCAGGAGCGACTGGAAGCTATGATCTCTAACCCCTCAAGCACCAGATTGGGCTTGTGGTTAATATCTATGCTGTCCAAGGCTAACATCTTGTCGACGCCACCCCCGGTCAATATAATTTTAGCTTGATCTAAATTTGCTCGTAATTGTTGGATAATTCCGAGCAGACCGTAACTTGCCATCCTGACTGAACCTGAATAAATAGCATCTTCAGTATTGTCAGCTAAGAGTCCGACTTCTGTGGGGTTTTCATCTAGCGCCAAGTTAACGGTTTGCTGACACAAGGAATTACACATCATGTTCACAGCAGGCGCAATCAGGCCACCTAAATGTTCTCCTGACTGTTTCAACACATCGACGGTCAAGGCGGTTCCACAATCAACAATAATTTTATCACCTGAGATGTACTGATGCGCTGCCACTAAAGCTGCAAATCTATCAGCTCCATAACTGGCAGGTTTTGCATAGGCTAATCGAATAGAATGAGCATGCGATTGAGAATGATAAAAGTTACAAGGTACTGTCCGTTCAAGCAACTGTTGACAGTCTGCTTCAAACTCATCACCTAACACACTGACAATATGGATCTCATCTGCCTGTTTTAGTGGTAGCCGCTCGCGCATCATGTCACATATATTTTGGCCATGATGAGCAAACGAATTGACTGACTGCCATTCATTTTCAACTATCGATACCCATTTACAACGAGTATTACCAAAATCAATTAATAACTTCATGTCACTTAATAATTATTCTCTATTGATAAATTTACAGAGTGATAAATAATTTTCTGTATGTATATATAGATATGTCAGGATTATTTTTTATCATTGTCTGCTCTCACACTTACCTCACCTATGAGGATTTCTTGCTCACCCTCTGACATGAGCAATCTTAACCCACCTGCATGTGTAATACCTGCTGCCACACCATGAATAGTGCTTGTTTCAGATTCAACTCGAATAGCTTTATTCGCCAACCAATCCCACTGTTGCCAAATGTCACAGAAATCCATACAAAAGGCCTGATATGAACGACTATCCTGATTTTCATAGCGCTTTAATCCACTCACCAAAGCATTGATACAAGCACTGGCAATTTCATCACGACCTAACGTCATCTCAGGATATTGAGTAATCATGTCCGTCCAGACCTGATCTATCATCTGCTGAGAGGTTTCCGATGATCGCTGGGACATAAAAACATTTAACCCTAGACCCACTATCATACGACAATTTGCATTCACTTCCCCTGAACACTCAATCAAGATACCAGCAAGTTTTTGGTCATCACAGTAAATGTCATTAGGCCACTTCACCCGCACTTTAGACAAACCCATCTCAGTCAAAATCTGCGCGACTTGAACCGCAAGAAAGGGAGATAACAACCCAACGTTTTGCATGCCGCCCTGAAAATTCCATAACAATGACATCGTGACATTAGATGCATAAGGTGCCACCCAAGTTCGACCTCTGCGACCTCGTCCTGCTGTTTGTCGTTCAGCAGTCAATACCGAGAATTGCCCCTCAGCGGGCAATTCAAAACTGCGCATAGCTTGATTAGTTGATGCGATCTCTTGTTGACAACTCAGTTCCTTGAGACTTCGCACCAGACTGTCATCTAAGCTGGCTTTTATTTTACTCGCAACATGTAAATGAACTGGATATTGGAGACGATAGCCCCGACCACTTACACACTCTATCTGAACACCTAATTGCTGCAATCTCGACACATGATTATTAATCGTGGCACGTGTAACAGCAAAGCGATCTGCCAATACCTGTCCAGAGAGATATTTTTCATGACTCAAGCTTTCAACAAGTGCACTCAGTGTTAGCATGATGTTTGAATAAGTGATGGTATGAATCCATTAATGTTTGATCCCACTATACTATTCCTGCTTGATGGATTTCTCAGTAATTTTTTTTCAAAATAGCTTGTTCTGAGACTATTGTTGGCAGAGGTGACTCTGTGTGCACATTGAAATCGAATAGTGTCAATAAAATCAAATATTACTGCCGAACATGCCTTATAATCGCATCATTATTTAATTTAACATTGCCATCATGAGCGAAGATAACTCACAACCCTCCAATAATTTTATACGCAACCGTATCAAATCAGATCTTAATGACTCACAGGCAAGCCTGATTACTCGCTTCCCACCTGAGCCTAATGGTTATTTGCATATCGGCCATGCCAAATCTATTTGTCTCAATTTTGGTGTTGCTGAAGAATTCTCTGGCACCTGTAACTTACGTTTTGACGATACCAATCCAGATAAAGAAGACGATCAATATGTGCATGCCATACAACAAGATGTGGAATGGTTAGGCTTTAAGTGGGAGCGCTTAGAATTCGCCTCCAATTATTTTGAGCAGCTGTATGGTTATGCCCAACAACTAATACGCGATGGATACGCTTACGTATGTGACTTGAATGCTGACCAAGTCAGAGAGTATCGCGGCACGCTGACTGAAGCTGGTAAAGATAGCCCCTACCGTGAGCGCAGTATAGACGACAATTTAGATTTATTTGAGCGCATGCGTAAAGGTGAATTCAAAGAAGGCGAGTGTGTTTTAAGAGCTAAGATTGATATGGCCTCACCTAATATTAATTTGCGAGATCCAGCTCTGTATCGCATCAAACATGCTCAGCATCATCGCACCGGTGACACTTGGTGTATTTATCCCATGTATGACTATGCACATTGTGTCTCAGATGCTATCGAAGGGATTACTCATTCTCTGTGCACACTAGAATTTGAGGATCATCGACCACTCTATGACTGGATTCTCGACACCTTAAAAACGCCTAGTCACCCTCAACAGATTGAATTTGCACGTCTGTCGCTGGATTACACCATTACTAGCAAAAGAAAATTACTACAACTAGTCGAAGAAGGCCATGTCAATGCCTGGGACGACCCACGTATGCCAACCATATCTGGCCTGCGCCGTCGTGGCTTTCCACCGATAGCAATCAGAGATTTTTGTGAGCGTATTGGCGTGACCAAAAAAGATTCACAAATAGATATGGGCGTTCTGGAGAACTGCGTGCGTGAAGCACTTGATCACGATGCCGCCAGAGCTATGTGCGTGCTCAACCCAATCAAGGTGGTGATTGAAAATTATCCTGAGGAAGAAAGTGAAGTATTAGATGTCTCTAATCATCCTAAACGTCCTGAATTAGGACGCAGAGAATTGCCTTTTGGACGAGAAATATTTATTGATCGTGATGATTTCATGGAACAACCTGAGAAGAAATTTTTCCGTCTCGCTCCTGGTAAAGAAGTGCGTTTGCGTTTTGCTTATTGCATCACCTGCACCGAGGTAATCAAGAATAGTGATGGTGAGATCATAGAATTGCGTTGTACCTATGACCCTTTAACTAAAGGTGGAAAGACTGGTGACGGGCGTAAAGTGAAGGGCATCATTCACTGGGTGTCATGTGAGCATAGTATCCCAATTCAGGTGAATCTTTACGATCGACTTTTCAATATCCCCAATCCTGCTGCAGAGGATGATTTTCTAGCTAACATCAATCCTGAGTCACTAGTCACGTTATCATCATGCCGTGCCGAGAGTAGTCTTCAAGAGTGCGCTGTCTCACAGGCTTATCAGTTTGAGCGTTGTGGCTATTTTTGTCGAGATGAGAGTAATAATAAGCAGGGCGAGCTGGTGTTCAATCGAACGGTGACTTTGCGTGATACTTGGGCAAAAATCAGTCAAAAATAATACCGATCTATTCAACCCAACATAGATTTACCCCAGATTTTACTTGTGTCTATATCTTAAGTATCTATCTCTGTGAACAGCTAAATGAATGTGATGATTAGGCTTGTTGACTAAGCATATGGTCAGCATGTTCAATCCATGCTCGCAGCTTATCTGCATCAGGTATTACCGTGAGTAATGAGTGCTGTTGATTGGTTTTAGCAAGTTTCTCACCTAACCTTTGTGGCTTTTGCTTAGACAAATCAGACAAACTGTATATTTCTGTCGCCTCTAGCAATTGCGCGTCATCCACTTCTATATTTGCGACTCTTAACAAATCAGCGATGGATACCCAGCGTTGAATAACAAAGTCCTCTACTGCAATATCAGAGGCTAGTTGATAAATCGCATCATCATCCTCGCATAGTGTGAATAACTGCTTGGTGGTTTGTATCCCCAGATTTTTTAGTTTACTTAATGTTGAAGACTCAATATCACTGATTACATCTATTGGATAATCATCTTGCCAATCCTCTGCACCACCAGTATCAGGAATCAATTCAAGTCGTTCTATCTTTTCAAGGAGACGCTGACATTCCTGTCGATGCTGGAGTAGTGTCGCCTCTTGCACTTCTTTTGCTGCTTGTTGATCTCTATTTGCACGTACAGCTCTGACTAGCCATCCATAAATAGCACCAACCAAAAAAGCTATTAGCATGTAAGTTGAAATCTGTTGAATCAAATAATCCATGGACTATTCCTTAATATTCTTAATCATCACAATGATCAGTCTGAAATGACAAAGCATGGTTATTGGTTTGAATTTAGCGACACTATAGCCACACTCAGCACACCTGGCACATGCAGGACTGATGTCATGACTGACTCTAGTTGCGCTAAAGATTCTGCCTTTGCGGATAGAGTGACTGCACGCCCATCTACAGAAACTGATATATCTGCTGCCTTTAAATCATAGGCAGGCTGGGCCAAGTGCATGCGCACATTGTCGTATATGCTCGATTGAATACGCTCTGCTTGGGAGGTGGCAACAAAGAAACACAGCACAGCAAAGATCAATGCATGCACCAAAGTTAGCACTATTATGCGCACAAGCTAAGTAATTAAGACGCGCTTACAGCTTGGTAGGGTTGGGTGCATCCCCATACACTTCTTGAGGATCAAACACTTTCTCACTCTCATGATACTGAAGCTTCAGTAATTCTCCCGAAGCAGCAGAACCCAGTGGTATAGAACGATAAAAACATGAGCGATATCCAACATGACAACTCGCACCACCAGCAACATCGACGCGTAACCAAACAGTATCTTGATCGTCATCTATGCGCATCTCTACCACTTTCTGGACGAGCCCACTAGTTGCTCCCTTGTGCCATAAGCATTCTCTACTTCGACTCCAATAGTGAGCCTCTGCGGTTTCGACTGTTTTTTCAAAGGCCGCTTGATTCATATAGCCCATCATTAGCAATTCACCTGAATTGATATCGGTGGTGACTACAGGGATTAGACCATTTTCGTCAAACTTAGGTGCTAATTCGTCACCTTCTTCAACTTGTTCAACGCTTTCTCGTGTTCCGAACATATTTTTAGTCAGTATTGTGTCTTAATTGAGAGCAAATTATACCACCACTAGAATGGAGTGCACGCACCTTATGTATGATTCAGCGAATGATTTGATGGTTGATTTAGCCGATAATTTTCTGAACGATTAGAACGGGTTCCAAGTTTTTTCAGGAGTGAGTTTCATATAGCCAACATTAGCGCCCGCGCGCCACCCTAAGCCCACTCTGATAGGTGCTAGGATAATGCCATTGCGTTGCAGGTAGTTAACGCCCACACCACCGACAAAATACAAACTGCCATCAACACCTGGATATCTCATATATAAAGCCTCTGCACTGGGCAAGTGATAGACCAAGGTAAACACCTTAGCCGCGTTTCCACCCCAATCGAAACCAATAGAGGGTCCCTGCCAATGTAACAACTGACTATAGCCATTCTTTAGGAACAACTCTCCATCTCCATATCTTAAACCCAGAACCCATGCACCAGAGGCTTCTTGACCCTTAATGTAGCCGGCTGGCTCGCCATGATCCTCAAACACTCTTTCAATCACAGAGGCTAAACCTTCAGCACCTGAACCCAGATAATCACTAGCCTCAGAGAGAATGGTTTCTTGATCGAAGGTGTCGTCTGCGAAAGACGATGATGAATAAATTAAGATGAATCCTAAAATAGCCGCAAGGAATCTTGAAGACATGCTAGTTACTCCAAATAGATTGTTTGAAATACTGTAAGTACGTTCAGTATCTGAGTGTATATGACCATTAAAATGAAATATAGTTTTCACCCTTTGTACACTCTAAACACCAAATATTAGCAACTTAAGGTCAAAAACATCATTCTCATTAAATGCATCCACATCAATTTGGTTGCCTGCGGAATAACATTCCTTGCCAAAATCCTCATAAATAAATTTATGGCTAGTGCGCTCCACTACCGTTTGAGCTTGGTGCTTTTTTAACCCACCTTTGAGCAAGTAGTTTAAATAAACTGCTTCTGCATCCAAACCATGGGTATTCGCCATTGCCACGCATACACCATAGGTGAATACTGACATCCTGCGTCGCACTAAAATTTCATCTTTGATCTGATCCGGAGTGATCTCATGTGTCAGAGCAGAAATGATGCTGTGCAGTCTCTCTATTGCTTGGCTAATATTCATAATGCTTAAAGTACAATTCTTACATGTCCTCCAGCTCAGACCATCTTAACATTGCTCGATCGAGTTCATCCTGTTTTGACGAGAGCAGATCTAATACATCGCGTGTTTCAGTGAAGTCCTGATCATAAAATTCTGGTTGAGCAATCTGAACCTGTAAAAAATCGATGTCATTTTCTAATTTTTCTATGTTAGATGGCAATTCATCTAACTCGCGCTGAAGTTTATAACTAAGCTTTTTCTGCTTATTATCTTTATCAGCACTATCAGCCATCGACTTAGCGGGACGATTTAGCTCATCAGGCACGTCAGACTCCATCAATAGCTTACCACGCTTAACCCAATCACTATATCCACCCAAATATTCTGTTACCTTACCGCCTTGTTCAAATACCAACACACTGGTGACAACGTTATCCAGAAAGTTTCTGTCATGGCTGACGATAATTAGAGTGGCGGTGTACTCCACTAGGCGTGACTCCAGCACTTCCAACATTTCCACATCAAGGTCATTAGTCGGCTCATCAAGTACTAATAAGTTAGCAGGGGATGTAAATAATTTAGCCAATGCCACTCGATTCTTCTCACCACCCGATAAGGCTCTGACAGGAGTCATGGCTCTTTTCGGGGCAAATAGGAAATTTTTCAAGTACCCAATCACATGACGTTGCTTACCATTCAGCTCGATATAATCTTTTCCATCACCCACATTCTGAGCAATCGTCTTATCCATATCCAAATCACGTAATACTTGATCAAAGTAGGCTATCTGAAGATTTGTTCCAAGCTTAACTGTGCCCTGATCAGGCTCAATCATACCTAGCAATATTTTCAACAAGGTACTCTTGCCCACACCGTTGTTGCCAATCAAACCAATCCTATCCCCACGCATGACCTTGAGATCTAATTTATTCATTAGCGTTTGACCCGCATAGCCATGAGTAATATTTCTAGCCGTGATAACTTTGCGACCCGAAGCTTCACCCTTCTCGATGTCTATACGTGCCTTGCCTTGGACTTTTATGCGTTGTGATCTCTCTTCACGCATAGCCATTAATGATCTCACTCGGCCTTCATTACGGGTGCGACGTGCCTTAATACCTTGTCGTATCCATTCTTCCTCCTGAGCTAACTTTTTATCAAACAAAGCATTTTGAATACGTTCTTCATCCAGAGATTTCTCTTTCAAATCTAGATAATTATTATAGGTGCCAGGCCAACTCACTAACTGACCACGATCAATTTCAACAATTCTAGTGGCTAGCTTTTGTAAAAATATTCTGTCGTGAGTGATAAATATGACCCCACCCGCGAATGAGCGCACCTTATGCTCCAACCACTCAATTGTGGAAATATCTAAATGGTTAGTAGGTTCATCTAATAACAATAAATCTGGTTCTGATACGAGGGCTTTACCCAAAGAGACACGACGTCGCCAACCCCCTGATAATTCTTCTAGCTTTCTATCTGCAGGCAAATCCAACTGTGATATCACAGTGTCCACTTGTTGATCGATATTCCAAATACCACTGCTATCAATTTGCTGTTGTAAATTTTCTAATTGTTTCATCTCCTGATTATTAAGACTGGAGTTAGACAATTGATGATATTGATCGAGCAGTTGTTGTTGCTCACCCATACCCTCAGTGACAACCTCACGCACGGTTTTCCCTGAGGTCGATAATAGTGTTTGCTCGAGCTGACTAATCCTCAGATGGCGACGCTTCTGAATTTCACCATGATCCGGTTGATACTCGTTTGTTAATAATTTCAATAGCGATGACTTGCCCGCACCATTGCGTCCAATCAAGCACACACGTTCTTTAGGGTCGATAGAAAAATTAGCCTCTTTAAGAATTGGAGTATCTCCAAATTCTAGTGAGACATCTTGTATACGCAATAAATACATTAAGGCTCTCGGTGCTTTTAATAAATGGTTTTACTGTACAACTGGCAGGTATATTTAAATATCGCTATTTCAGCGGTGACTTCGCAGTATAATACTTTAAGACAGTCGTTTAAATTTATAACCTTAATATTCACTTATGCGAATTATTCGTTTTTTACTTGGCCGGTTAATTTTATTGATCAATTGGATAACGCTTCCAACACCGGTTGTAAGGTCTCAAGCACAACAAGATGAGCTAGATCATTCCACACAACATTTGACTATATATGAGATGCTGGCCTGCCCCTTTTGCGTCAAAGTACGACGAGAAATACATCGACAGGGACTAAAAATTACTACTATTGATGTCAAACAATCTGCTGATGAAATGGATCGTCTGGTGAATGAAGGTGGCAAATTTCAAGTACCATGTCTTAGAGTTGACACCTCATCAGACTATATTTCACCTTCAACCATTTCTATGCAACCGTTTTCTACTTCATCAGATACAGAAAAAGTCCAATGGATCTATGAATCTGATGAGATTATTAAGCTTATACAAACACTCACAGATGCTGAACAGAACGCTTAATACAGTTAGCTTAAAGTCAGCCCATTATTCAAATGGCATAAAAAAACCCCGCACCAGTCTCCCAGTTGGGGTTTTTTTGAACACTATAGAAAACTCGCTATGAAGCGTTTTCTTTGCGTTCTCTAGCTTCCTTGATTACTTGCTCAGCCACATTATTAGGACATGCATTGTAATGTGAGAATTCCATCGAGAATTGACCGCGACCAGAAGTCATGGTTCTTAAGTCACCAATGTAACCAAACATCTCTGCTAATGGAACGTCACCTTTAATACGCACTGCTGTAACCGTAGGTTCTTGAGACTTGATCATGCCACGACGGCGGTTTAAATCACCAATCACATCACCAACGTGATCTTCTGGCGTAAACACATCCACCTTCATAATAGGCTCCATCAACTGTGGACCCGCTTTAGGCATACTTTGTCGGTAACCACCTTTAGCAGCTAATTCAAATGCAATTGCTGATGAATCAACAGGATGGAACGCACCATCCATTAAAGTGATAGAGATGTCTTCTACTGGGTAACCAGCAAGGACACCTTCGGCCATCATCATCTTGAAACCTTTTTCAATAGCAGGCCAGAACTCACGAGGCACGTTACCACCTGTAACTTTTGATTCAAACGTCCAGCCTGTACCTACTTCACCTGGCTCTACAATATAATCAATTTTACCGAATTGACCTGAACCACCAGATTGCTTTTTGTGTGTATAGCTGTCTTCTAGACGCTGGGTAATAGTCTCACGATAAGCTACTTGCGGCTTACCAACCACGACTTCAACATTGTGAGTACGCTTGAGAATATCGATCTTAATATCTAGGTGTAACTCACCCATACCTTTAAGTATAGTTTCACCACTCTCTTCATCTGTGGAGACTAAGAAAGAGGGATCTTCAGCAATCATTTTACCAAGCGCCACACCTAGCTTCTCGGAAGCCGCTTTATCTTTTGGAGCCACAGCCATAGAAATAACTGGATCAGGGAATACCATAGGCTCAAGAGTGGCTGGATTACTTGGATCACATAATGTGTGACCTGTTTGTACATTCTTCATACCCAAAACCGCCACAATATCGCCGGCTTGAGCAGAATCTAATTCTTCACGTGAATCCGCATGCATTTCTACAATACGACCAATACGCTCAGTTTTTCCAGTAAAAGTATTTAGTACTGTTGTACCCTTGCTTAACTGACCTGAATAAATACGTATGAAGGTTAACGCACCGTAACGGTCATCCATGATCTTGAACGCTAGCGCACGAAGTGGCTTATCGATATCAACTTCAGCCAACTCACCCGTCTCGTTGCCTTCTAAATCCACTTCTGGTTGAGGCTTAACTTCTGTCGGACATGGTAGGTAATCAACCACTGCATTTAGCACTAATTGAACACCTTTGTTTTTGAAAGCGGAACCACAATATGTTGGGAAAAAGTCGAGTCCAATCGTGCCTTTGCGTATGCATGCTTTGATGGTCTCATCTGATGGCTCTTCGCCATCAAGATATTTTTCCATCGCATCATCATCTTGCTCTAGTGCTGTTTCAATCATTTCTTCTCGATAGGCTTCTACATCATCTACCATATCTGCTGGCACATCTTGAACTTCGTACTTGAATGGATCACCTGAACCATCCCATACCCAAGCCTTGCGAGTTAATAAATCTACAACACCGGTAAATTCATCTTCTGTACCGATTGGTAAAACCATCACTAACGGTTTCGCTCCAAGTACATTTTTAATTTGGTCGACGACACGATAGAAGTCGGCGCCTAAACGATCGAGTTTATTCACAAAAATAATTCGTGATACTTCTGATTCGTTAGCATAACGCCAGTTTGTTTCTGATTGCGGCTCGACTCCACCAGACCCACAGAATACTCCTACACCACCATCTAATACTTTAAGTGAACGATAAACTTCAATCGTGAAATCTACGTGTCCTGGTGTGTCAATAATATTGAGTCTGTGTTCATCCCACTCACAACTTGTTGCGGCTGACTGAATAGTAATTCCACGCTCGCGCTCTTGATCCATGAAATCTGTAGTGGCTTCACCATCGTGAACCTCACCAATTTTATGGATTTTTCCAGTTAAACTCAGGATTCTTTCAGTGGTAGTGGTTTTACCCGCATCTACGTGGGCAAAAATTCCAATATTTCGGTATTTTGATAAATCAGTCATAACAGTCGTCTTTCAATGTATATAGTGGGGAGTTAAATAAGGCACAACAGACCTACCTCATGCCGAGCGGATATTACTACAGTTAGTGCTTGAACTCTAAGGACTTTTCAGCAGTTTGTTAAATAGATTGGTAGGTTTTGAGTATAAAATCATCGTTCGCCGCATAAATATCAATATAAACAGTCACTTATATTCATTCAGGCGAATTCAAATGGGTTTGTAATTTTTGTGTGAAACGCTCCCGAAATTGATAAGAAACCTGCTCATTTATGATCAATGCGAACGGCAGCCAACGTTCGGCCTGCTGAAGATAGCCGGCATAGTTCCGCACACCCTGCATCGTGCCGGTTTTGGCCATGATAAAAGGGCTTTGTTGAGCTAATAATTGTCTATATTGGTCAAATCGACTCAGAACATCCATGATCTGGATTGCCGATAGTTGATTGCGTCTAGATAGCCCAGCACCCTCTAGTAGCTGATAAGACTGCCAAGCAAAATGTTGTGCGATATATTCATCAAAAACTCGCTGCGATTTTTCCACTGAAGCCGGCGCTTGATAATAATGAGCACCGAGCATTAAAAATAATTGTTGAGCTATAAAGTTATTGGAATATTTCAACATCGCCCTCACTACTTCCTGCAATGTATAACTATTTTCATATGTCAGCCAAGATGCATACTGAATCGATTCATCATCGCAACGATTCTGTCCCACCTGTATATCACTAGTCACTAACTTAGCAGAGAGTATTTGCTGAAAATATTGGGGAGCTTGAGCAGAGTCTCTCAGACTTACACGGTGCTCACCGTCCTCCAGCATATTAGCCACTTCCAATGCCATAGCTGTCATCGGCGTGTGCTCTTCTACTGAGACGACTTGTCCTTGTTTAACTTCCAGAGCGATTGAATTGAAATTAGCCGCCAGAGCCGCGTAAGGTGCATCATAAGGATTGAAACTACTACCGCGGCCATCAGCATCTATTTGTGCTGAGAAAAAATCACTGTCAGTATGTATGCCACTAAATGTATCCAATTTTTTGGCTTTTATATGTGTGACTAAACGATCAATTTCTTCAGAAATCAAAAAAGGATCGCCCTTGCCGCGCACCTTCATACATTGCGTAGTACTGTCATAGCTTATATCGGTACTAAATCGATGCTGCGGCCCCCAGACATCTAAGGCTATCAGAGCTGTCAGTATCTTGACCAAAGAGGCGGGGATATACAGTGTGTCAGAATTATGAGCGAACAAGGTGTCGCCGTCTGGAGCTGATACCATTAAGGCTGCATGCTGCAGTCTTTTTAGATCGGACAGTGGCGCATGCCCAGCAAAGCTGGTGGCATGGAAAAAAGTCACACCATAAACTATCAGCAATAGTGGCCATAAACACTTACTGATAGCGTGTAGATATCGACTCATCTGTAAGCAACACTGTATAGTAATTGTAGTTTCATAAGCAGATGATAAACAATATTGTTTGTCTTTTCAGAACGTATTCAAACTTAACTAAACCCATGACTCTAGAACAAAGCCAAGACTTTCATCATATCCTACTGGAAAAGCACAGCTTGTTAGATGTGCGCGCTCCAGTTGAGTACCATCAAGGCGCTTTCCCAAATGCTAATAACGCGCCTTTGCTGAATGATGAGGAACGCCATCAGGTTGGACTCTGTTATAAAAACTCAGGGCAAGAGCAAGCTATCGCACTCGGTCATAAACTGGTGTGCGGAGCTGTTAAACAGCAACGCATTGATCACTGGATTGAGCAGATACAGAATCACTCCATCAAATATCTTTATTGCTTCCGTGGCGGTTTACGTTCACAGATCAGTCAACAATGGCTTCAGGAAGCCGGCTTTGATATTCCACGTGTAAAGGGTGGTTATAAAGCCATGCGAAACTTTCTTAACAAGCAACTTGAACAAGCAGACACTAACTTTTATTTCACCTTGGTGGCGGGCTTAACCGGTTGTCGCAAGACCACATTGGTTGCTGAGCTCAAACAAGGCATAGATTTAGAAGGAGCGGCTCATCACCGCGGCTCGAGCTTTGGTGCACATGCCACACCACAAAGCAGTCAAATCGACTTTGAGCATCAACTCGCCATCGATCTATTACGCGCTCAGCAAAACCACTATCAGCATATTGCTCTTGAAGATGAAGGACGCTTTATTGGTAGTGTAGATATCCCTAAGAATATTTTTGAAAAAATGCGCTTATCACCTATGGTCGTGATTGAACGATCCCTAGAAGATCGTATTGATCAACTACTCAAAGAATATGTCACTGATATGCTATTGGAATTTAATACACTGCATGACAATTCAGAAAATGCATTTACAGAACTTTCAGATTATTTACTCAATAGCTTGCAAAGAATATGTAAGCGTCTAGGCCAACAGCGCTGGCAGGAACTCGATGGTATTATGCGCACTGCCCTTCGAGACCATCAACAAAACAATGATACCAGTCTCCACAGAAATTGGCTGAGAGTATTGTTGACGGACTATTATGATCCCATGTATCTATCTCAGTTAGAACAACGCAAAGACTCTATAGTATTTAGAGGTGACTTTGCAGCCTGCAAACAATATATTACTGAAAAAAATCAACCTACAACTTAAGGATCATA
>CBFHSW010000063.1:0-8638 GCA_965658595.1 Gammaproteobacteria bacterium
TTTATCGGATCGTGCCACTTGGATCAGCTTTGCTAATAAACAAGCACATAAAGTGCTTTATCAAGGTGAGCCACCTTTAAATAATCAATATGGTGTGATTATTGTCAACCCAGAACTGCATAGTCATGTAAAAATTGATGAGGCAAACATATTTGTAGCCTGGCTATTGAGTAAGGCAGGTCAACAAGCTATTGCAGAATTTAAGGTCCAAGGTCAGCAATTATTTTTCCCTAATGCGCATGATCTAGAAAATCGTTAAGCGCCCACTTTATTTTAGTTGTCTTTATTGTCGCGCCAACGTTTGCTCAAGTGAGCATATGCATCAATACGTCTGTCACGGAAGAACGGCCATATATGACGGAGTTGTTGAGTTTCTTCTAGGTTAATATTGATCACATGCATAGCATTATTTTGACTGTCTGCTTGAGTTAATATTTTACCCATACCATCACAGACAAAACTATTACCCCAAAACTCAATGCCCTGCGTAACATTGCTTTCATCTGTCTCATACCCAACTCGATTAACACTTATTACTGGCAGATTATTAGCAATTGAATGACTACGTTGGATAGTTATCCATGCATCTAATTGGCGCTGTTTTTCACTGTCTGTATCTTGAGGGTCCCAGCCTATAGCAGAGGGGAAGATCAACATATCTGCTCCTGCTAAAGCCATCAATCGCGCAGACTCTGGAAACCATTGATCCCAGCACACACATACTCCCAAATTACCGATAGATGTTTTGATTGGAAGAAATTCATTATCGCCCGGGGTGAAATAATATTTTTCATAATAACCAGGATCATCAGGTATATGCATTTTGCGATAAAACCCTGCCAGGCTTCCATCACTGTCAATGACCAGTGCCGTGTTATGGTATAGCCCCTCATGGCGTTGTTCATAAATAGAACCCACGATAACAATATTATGATGTTTGGCTGCTGCGCTCAGACTCGACTGAGTGGGTCCGTCAATATCTTCTGCTAAGGAAAAATATTGTTCTTTTTCTTGTTGGCAAAAATAACGATGGTTATGTAGCTCTTGCAACACCACAAGATCTGCTTCTTGCTGCTTAGCGAGTTCTATCTGTGCCAATGCATGCTCAAGATTATCTTTTGAGTCATGACTATTCGCTTGTTGTATAAAACCAACTTTCATAAACTGCCTTTGGGTAAATGAAGCGTTGCGCAATGTAAGCTTCCAAATTGTTCAATCAAAGCCAATGCATTAATACCAATAACTTTTTTCATTGGCAATTGTTGTTGCAGTAATTGTATCGCATCAGCATCTTTCTCATCATCATATTGTGGCACTAAGACAGCCTCATTAATAAAGCAAAAATTCACATAGCTAGCAGGGCATCGTTCACCATGAATATTTTTAAAAGTCTTACTAGGCATGGTCATTGGTAATATTTTATATTCTGTATTATGTGTAGATTGATGTTTCTGGAGCTGGTGTTCTAATTGATGTTTAAGTTCTTGCAAGATGGAGTGATCTGCTTGATATGGGTCATCACAACTTGCATAAACAATTGTGTCATCATTAATAAATCTGGCTAAAGTATCAATATGACCCCCTGTATCGTCGCCCTGTAAAGGCGGTAAATCGAGTGCGAGTAAATGGCGAGGAGAAAAAACATCCTTTAAGTGCTGAGCGATTTCATCATTGTTTTGGTATTGGCTATTGGTCTGGAAGGATCTGAGATTGGTTAACAGATCGCCTTGCTGGTTAAAATCAATATTACCACCTTCTAGGATCATCTCTTGAGAGTGTCGTTGCCCCCCTAAGTGCAAGTGGTCTAGGAGATGTTGAGTGAATTTTTGATCATGATGAAAAGCATATTGCTCACCCCAAGCATTAAAGCCAAAGTCTAGGTAACAAAGGTGTTCTCCATTCCATACAGTTTGTGGACCATAATCTCTCACCCACGTGTCATTAGTAGGAATTATATAGAACTGACAATTGTCTAATTGACAGTTTGCTTGCGCACATAAGTGTTGAATCGACTCAATATGTTCATCATCCTGAGCAATTATAATAACTTTTTCAAATCGGCTTATGGTTTTTGTGAGTGTAGTATACGTGTTGTTAATAATAGACAGACGCTGTGCCCAGTCGCTGTGTTTATGTGGCCATACTAATATCACCGCATCCTGACTATGCCACTCCGGCAGGGTATTAAATGTACTGTTATTGTTCATTGCGGCAGATTATAGTTTATATAGTGGTCCTACTTGCTATTTCTTTGCTATTTTTACTATTTATGCATATGTACGTCTACTAACGACAACTTTATTGTATCTGTGCATCGAACGGATTGTGCTATTAATCACTGACACGATGAGAATAGTGTCACTTTTCATTTCTAACTGTTGCATAATTGACGCATGTTTAAACCCTTAGAATTATTTATAGGATTGCGCTACCTGCGGGCCAAACGGCGCAATCACTTTATTTCATTTATCTCGCTTACCTCAGTGCTGGGGATCGCTCTTGGGATCGTTGTTATTATCACGGTATTATCTGTGATGAATGGGTTTCATACTGAAGTACGTGATCGTATGTTGAGAATGGCTTCACATGCCAATCTTATAGATCTGCATGGTGATTTAGAGGATTGGCAACAAGCACAAAACAGCATCGATCATATAGATCAGATTGTGGCAGTAGCACCCTACATAGAAGCGCAAGCCATGATAGTCAAAGGTGCGCAGGTAACAGGAGTTCAATTGACGGGTATTGACCCTGCTATCGAAACACAAGTGTCTGATATAGAGGAATTTTTACTCAATCAAAATCTTCAGATTCTTAATTCAGGCGATTTTAATATTCTGCTCGGTAGTGAGTTAGCACATTATTTAGGCGTAGTGGTAGGGGATAAAATTACCCTGATTGCGCCTGAAGCTTCGGTTACACCTGCAGGAATATTACCTAAAATGCGTCGTTTCAGAGTGGCTGGAATCTATGAAATTGGTATGAATCAATATGATCGGAATACCGCCTTGATTCATATTAGTGATGCACAAAAACTCTATCGCTATGGTGATGCCGTCAGTGGTCTAAGACTTAAGCTACAAGATTTATTCATGGTGCCCAATTTAACTTATCAAGTGAATAATCAGTTGAATGGAGAATATTGGATGACGGATTGGACGCAACGTCATCAAAATTTCTTTCGCGCTGTGAAAATGGAAAAAACTATGATGTTTGTCATAATGACTTTAATTGTGGCAGTGGCAGCATTTAATGTCGTGTCTATGTTGATTATGGTGGTGACTGATAAACAATCTGATATCGCTATTCTTCGTACCTATGGTGTTTCTTCCAAGAGCATACTGTGGGTTTTCATTATTCAAGGAAGTTTGATTGGGATTTTTGGGACGCTATTTGGGGTATTAGGTGGTATAGCGCTGACACTTAATCTAGAGTCAATTATCCAGTTGGTTGAACAAATCATAGGTCAGAAAGTACTTGATCCTTCTGTTTATTACATTACTGACCTGCCAGTAGCCCTGCATTCCTCTGATGTGATCTATGTAGCACTGATTTCGTTCTCTTTGACGATTTTAGCCACTCTATATCCAGCCATGAAAGCCGCCAATACCCAGCCAGCGCAAGCGTTGAGGTATGAATAATGTCTGTCGATCGTAAAGACAATACCAACGCTATATTGCTGGACGTAACAAGTATAAGTAAGCGTTATCATGACGGTGACATAGATGTGACAGTATTGAATGACATTTCATTCCAGGTTCATGAGTCTGATCAAATAGCGATTGTCGGTGCTAGTGGCAGTGGTAAGAGTACTTTGCTGCAATTGTTAGCAGGGCTGGATAGCATTAACGATGGACAGATAAAGCTATATGATGATGTGTTGTCAGAGGTGAGCTCACAACAAGCTGATAAATTGCGTAATAAGCACCTGGGTTTCATTTATCAATTCCATCATTTGCTTCCAGAATTTACGGCATTAGAAAATGTCATGATGCCCCTCATGGTTAGAGTGATGAGTGTTGGTATGGTTCGTCAGCAAGCTAGTGAAATGCTTGTGACTATGGGTTTGGAAAATCGATTAAATCATAAGCCCAGTGAATTATCTGGAGGCGAAAGACAGCGCGTCGCCATCGCACGTGCATTAGTGACACAGCCTAAACTTATTCTGGCTGATGAACCGACAGGTAATCTGGATCGTAAAACAGCGATGCAAGTTTTTGATCAAATGATGGAGATGAACCAAGTACTCAATACAGCCTTAATTATGGTCACCCACGATCTCACCTTGGCTCAGCGTATGACAGACATATACGAACTAGAAGATGGCCGTCTTAAGTTAACATCACCATAATTTGTCAAGCCGAGCACTTATCAGCAACAATCAAAACGCTACTGGCACTCCACTCGGAAAGGGTTATAATTTAGCAATATGCAATTGCTTAATACTAGGATGCAAGATGGACAAGAGTTTACTCGATATATTGGCCTGCCCAGTGACTAAAGGCCCATTAATTTATGATCAAGACAAGCAAGAGTTGATTTCATTGTCTGCACGCCTAGCTTATCCAATTAGAGAAGATATACCAGTTATGATAGAAGAAGAGGCTAGAAGTATTCCTGACGATGAATATGATAGTTATAAAAAGAAATAAACACGATCATGTCTTTTTCTTTTAGAGTTCTAATCCCTGCACGTTATCAATCCACACGATTGCCCGGTAAACCCTTACTAAAATATCAAGGCAAGACTATTATCGAACATGTATATGATCGAGCATGTGAAAGTGATGCAAGCTCTGTGCATGTGGTGACTGATGATGAGAGGATTGCTGAGGCTGTAACAAAATTTGGTGCTGACGTATGTATGACCAGTAGTGATCATCAGTCAGGTACCGATAGAATCAGTGAAGCAGTTGATAAAATTGGTTATCAGGATGACGAAATTATTGTCAATTTGCAGGGTGATGAGCCACAAATGCCTGCCCAAAATATTAAACAGGTGGCGCAGTTACTGAGTACTAGTCAAACTGCATCGATTGCCACTTTGTACGCAAAAATACATGACATCCATGATTATTTGGACCCTGATGTTGTAAAAGTGGTGTTGGCAAAACATCAGCAAGTGCTTTATTTTAGCCGCGCCAGTATTCCTTTTGTGCGAGATGAAGTAATCACTAAAGCAGAGAATTATCCTCTTTATAAGCACATCGGTTTGTATGCATATCGATGCGCCTATCTAAAACAGTTTGTCGCTTATACCCAGACATCTTTAGAGCAACTAGAACGCTTGGAACAATTGCGAGCATTAGAAAATGGTGATCGAATTATAGCTGACGAATGCCAGCAAATGCCTGGTATTGCAATTGATACAGATAACGACTTTCAACGTCTGTTAGCGAGTAGCTAGGACTGTATATTTATATCAGTAGAAGCTATCAAATGGCCATATTTCTACCATGTCACCGGTCTCAGCACCTTGACTCTCCATTGGCAAATAGATAAAACAATTAGCTTCAGACATTGAATGTAAAATCCCTGAACCTTGGGCGCCAGTTTTGACGACGGTATATTCACCTAGTTCATTAATTTGATATATGCCTCGTTGATATTCTACTCGCCCAGGACGCTTGCGTAGGTGTGATTGGCTTATCGCTTGTATGCGCAAACGCTGACGTACTGCTCTACCTGCCATTTTTTCTAGTGCAGCTTGAACAAATATATAAAAAGTCACCATTACTGAAACTGGATTGCCAGGTAGGCCAAAAAAGAAGGCATTATTGATCTGACCAAATGCAAGGGGACGCCCTGGTTTCATTGCCACTTTCCAAAAATTTACATGCCCCAACTTTTCCAATGTGCTTTTCACAAAATCGGCATCACCAACAGAAACGCCTCCAGAAGTAATCACGGCATCTGCTTGCTGTGATGCAGATATGAATGCTTGTTCTATAGCCTCAGGTGTATCGCGAATAACACCTAGGTCTATAATTTCCACGCCCATGCTAGTGAGCATGCTCCATAAGGTATAGCGGTTACTATCATAAATCTGTCCTATTTCTAACTTGCTGCCTATAGACACTAACTCGTCACCAGTCGAGAAGAAGGCGACTTTGAGTTTGCGCATAACAGTGACTTCAGCAATACCTAGTGATGCAATCAGGCCGATATCTGCTGCTTGTAAATAATAGTTAGGTCCAAAAATTTCAGCTCCTAGTTTTATATCTTCACCCGCTAGGCGAACATTTTGTCCAGACTTTTGCTTGCTATCGATACGGATGTTATCGCCATTGACTTCGGTATGTTCTTGCATAACGACTGTATCAGTACTATCGGGCATGGCGGCTCCTGTCATGATGCGAACACATTCATTGGCTACAACATTACCAACATAAGGTCGGCCTGCATAAGCAATTCCAACTTGCTTAAATACACCACTTTCATCAGTGGGTAGTTGATCACCATTTAATGCATAGCCATCCATGGCAGAGTTAGTATGACTAGGCACATCAATACTTGAGATTAATGACTGGGCCAGTACTCGATGTAGTGCCTCTCTTATGGGGACAGTTTCTGTCTCTTTAATAGCTTGCACACTCTGGATGATATGTTGTTGAGCTAAATTAGCTTCCATTGAGTTAGGATCATAGTCATCCATACAGCTAGGATCATAATTGATGGGTTTATCAGCCATAGTTTATTTCCAATCGTTAAAAGGTGAGCAGTGTGGTGTTACGATGCAATATATCAGGCGAGTTTTAGTAGTACGTAAACTGCGCCTGTACCGCCATCAGCTGGTCGTGCTGAACAAAATGCTAATATTTCTTTTCTACGTCTTAACCAGGTATTGACTAAAGGCTTGATGACTGGGCCATTATTACTGGAGCCATATCCTTTACCATGAATGATGCGCACACAGCGGCAATTATGATGGCGTGCTTCTGCAATAAATATATTAAGTTGTTCTTGGGCATCAACACGTGTCATTCCATGTAAGTCTAATTCAGCATCTATGCGATATTGGCCACGTTTTAATTTTTTAAAGGCCTTATGCTGTAAACCATCTTGAGCATATGACAAAATATCACCAGCTTGCATGTCTTCATGTTCAGTGGGACTAATAAATAACTCCTCCATCACGCGTTGCTCATCAAGATGAGCTTGTTTAGGAATAGGGCGTGGTTTTGGAATATCGTGAACTACCCGATCACTGGTAATTTCCTTGACACCATTTAACAAGGATGAAAATTCAGATGAATCTGAGTCTTTTTTATTACTATTACCCATGAATGTTTAATCCCCCAACACAATAAAAGTTTCAGTGCTGATACACTAGACTGCTATTATAGACGAGTTTTCATTCATTAAATGTACACATCTTAAACAATAAAATTTATGCATCTACTGATAAGTAACGATGACGGCTATCAAGCTCCAGGAATTAAGTGCTTGGCCGAACAATTGTCCACAATAGCCGATATTACCGTGGTAGCTCCACATTTAGATCGGAGTGCTGCTAGTAACTCTTTAACCCTACAGACCCCTATAAGGGCTTCGCAAGTGGCACCTAATTGGTATCGAGTTGATGGTACGCCAACTGATTGCGTCCATTTAGGTGTTACAGGACTATTGGAAAAGGAGCCTGATATGGTGGTTTCAGGCATTAATGCAGGCGCAAACTTAGGTGATGATGTGATTTACTCTGGCACGGTAGCCGCCGCTATGGAGGGACGTCACTTAGGATCGCCAGCAATCGCTGTTTCACTTAATTCATTTCATCCCAAACACTATCAAACAGCAGCCCATGTCGCGCGTATAATTGTTCAAAAATTACTCATTCAGCCAATCAGTAATGAGGTTATCTTGAATGTTAATGTGCCTGATGTAGCACTGCAGGATATTGCTGGCATACGCACTACTCGTCTTGGTAATCGGCATAAAGCAGAACCTGCCATTCAGTCGAAAGATCCCCGTGGAAGACCAATTTATTGGGTTGGTGCCGCGGGCCCAGAGCAAGATGCTGGACCAGGGACAGATTTTCACGCGGTGAATAATAATTATGTCTCTATTACCCCCTTACATGTGGATCTTACTCAGTATTCAGCGATGGAAGGCATTGATAAATGGTTAGTGGATACCAAACTCAACCATGAATAAAAGTCATCAAGGCATAGGTATGACCTCGCAGCGTACCCGTGATCGTTTAGTCGAACGTTTACGTGCCAAAGGCATACAAAATTCACATGTCTTAGAGGCAATGCGCTTATTACCTAGACATATGTTTGTGGATGAAGCTTTAGCCTCAAGAGCCTATGAAGATGATGCGTTACCCATCGGTCATAAACAGACAATCTCTCAGCCCTATATCGTCGCTAGAATGACAGAAGCATTATTAGCTGAAGATAATCCCCAAAAGATACTCGAAATCGGTACCGGATCTGGTTATCAGGCCGCGTTGCTGAGTTGTTTGGTGAAACAAGTGTATACCGTGGAGAGAATCAAACCACTATATTTACAGACTAAAAAGCTATTCAACACCCTCAAGTTACGCAATATTCGCTGCAAGCTTTCAGATGGAACTGGGGGTTGGGAAGGTTACGCGCCCTATGATGCCATTATCGTCACCTGTGCGGCGGCTGAG
>CBFHSW010000064.1:0-2001 GCA_965658595.1 Gammaproteobacteria bacterium
TTCGACAGGATAAATTACCTTATGCTCATGATTGTTGATCCACATGTGCATATGCATGTTATTCCGAGATATGAAAAGCCTCGTGAATTTAATGGTGTTGAATTGATTGATAAAGATTGGCCGTTACCACCTGATTTAACCCAACAAGTTAGCGACAATGGAATTATGCAAGCTGGATTATTAGAATATTTACGGGGTGCTTGGGTGAAATGGAATAGAGATATTTGCAACGATCTGTAATATTTTGGAATTATGTCTGATTAATGTACAACTTTTGGGGTAATGTTATAAGTTTAGGGATAATTCCCCAAAGAAGCCCGCTAAATTATAAAAATACTTGAAATATATGAGAAAATACTTTAAAAGTTAAGTCATTAAGTAATATTTAGTTCCGATAACTCAAAACAACAATAAAAAAAAATGGCATTGAGTACTATGTTATAGTCTTAACGGTTATCAAATTATTGTAATTTATAAAAAAAATAAAGCTCCACCCCACATACGGCACATAACACAACTCTTATTAGCAACTAGATAGTACAGATAAAACAGGAATTAACTAGATTATGACCTTATGTGTTACGCCAACAATTAACTCTATGCCCCAACGCGCGGCTGATTTTTCAAATCTTGCCGAAGCATTAGATTACGCTGCACTTGGAACCACAGGCTCCAACTTTTATGGTAGCCGAGGACAACTCACCGACTCACTGACTTATACAGACCTTGCTAAAGATGCTAAATCTCTGGCTAGAAAACTGTTGAGTATGGAATTCAAGCAGGGTGATCGCGTCGTTATTGTTGCCGAGACTCATGCTAACTTCCTGCGTAGTTTTTTTGCTTGCCAGTATGCTGGCTTGATACCTGCGCCTGTACCGGTACCTATTCAGCTAGGTAGCCGTGCTAGTTATGTTCGTAAAACGCGTGACTTACTCATCAGCGCGCATGCTAATGCCGTATTATCGCCTGCTTCAATCCTTCCCATGGTGAATGAAGCTTGTAAAGATATAGACATGAAATATGTGGGTGACATCGACAGCCTTCTAGAACAGCCCATCGATGAGAACATAGCATTACATAACGCTGATCCTGAAGATACAGCTTACATTCAATTTACTTCTGGAAGCACAAGATTTCCTCGTGGAGTAGTCATTCAGCAAAAAGCGGTACTCAGTAACCTCGCTAGAATCATCAAAGATGGCATCAAAATCACACAACAGGACAGAGCTATCTCATGGCTGCCGTTCTACCATGACATGGGCTTAGTCGGTCTGGTCCTATCATCAATTGCTTCTCAGACGTCTGTCGACTACCTCGATACACGTGATTTCGCAATGCGACCACGTCGTTGGTTGGAGATAATGTCTCGAAATAAATCCACCATTACATTTAGTCCACCGTTTGGTTATGAATTAGTTGAACGACGACTCAGAGAAAGTAAGAATCTCGAGTATGATTTAAGCTCCTGGAGAATCGCTGGCATTGGTGCTGAAACAATACGCCCGGAGCCTTTACAAAAATTCGCACAGACTCTAAAGCAATGTGGTTTTAATGAAACCGCCTTCTTACCATGCTACGGCATGGCTGAATGTTCTTTGGCTATTAGCTTCGCAGACGTAGATCTGCCTTTGACGATTACAGCGATAGATGCGGAAGAACTTGCAAATAATAATACAGTTGTCCCAGTTAATGATAAATCCGATCACCGTGTCGCTAGATTCATTGATTGTGGTGGCGCACTTCCAGATCATGAAATAGAAATTCGTGACGACGAAGGCCAACTTCTCCCTGAGAGAAATCTTGGTGTAATCCATGTTAAAGGCCCAAGTGTTATGTCTCACTACTTCGACAATACTGAAGAAACAGAAAATACACTCAAAAATGGCTGGCTAAACACTGGTGACATCGGCTTCTTAATAGATGGACGAGTTCATATTACCGGACGCCAAAAAGATCTCATTATTGTCAACGGACGAAATATTTGGCCTCAAGATATTGAAC
>CBFHSW010000065.1:0-2492 GCA_965658595.1 Gammaproteobacteria bacterium
CATAGCACTGGTTTTCACCGAATGCCCAAAATGTTTGAGTGCCGCTTCTTCTGTAAAAGTCCCAGCAGGACCTAGAAAGGCAATATCCATAGGCTTTTCCAGTGCCAAGCACGCCGACATGATTTCACGAAACAAACGTGAAACTTCCTCATCGGCCAACGGCCCTTGATTACGCTCAGCGACTCGACGCAGTACCTCGGCTTCACGCTCAGGACGGTAAAACTGCATGTTTTCATCAGCATTATTCTTTTTATAAGCGCCCACCTCAGCCGCACAGTTAGCACGAGCTGATATAAGCTCTAATAGCTGTTGGTCTAATGCATCTATTTCAGTGCGCAGTTGTGCGAGTGTTTTAGCCATGATGGTTTTTGTCAGTGTCCGTCTTATTCTCAATGGTTGATCAAATTCTTGTTGAATATCTCTACTTTAAGGCTTTAACTTTAAACTCAGTCACACTTTGAATGTTAAAAGTGTTTTTCTCGAGTCATTTTGGTGTGATTATTGTGCCATCAATAATCAGCTCTCAATAATCATCTCTGGCCGCACTCGTTAATGCATGCATCATTAGATCCGTCTAGCAGTGTATCTAATGACGCCGATTGAGATGACTCGTCAGCCACTCATTCTCTGACTAAGACCACTTTCAACCCAACATAGAGTGCTCAGATACTAGCATGTGCCTGCAATATGAACCAGACTGTAAGTCAGCCTCAGCGAAGCCTATCAGCCGTCATTTATGCGCCAAAACCATGCCACTCGGCATAGCCTTCTCACCGCTATCCATCCCAACAGTGAGATCCTCTGTGTGTATAAAGAAAGGTAGAATGTGTCTCATAAATTGAGGTAAGACTGGTAAATTGAGATAAGACTGGTCAGACAATCTTCATATATATCGACATTATGGTGTTTGGAGATTTTATTTGAGTGCAGAAAGCTGGGTGTCTGTTAAAGTAGCCCCTCAAAATCTTCAAGCATTGCTCATAAGCACAGATCGTTCTGGCATAATATCGACATAGTACGGGCATAGTATTAGTCAGTTAATCAGGCGGACACCGCTAGCAAAATGCCAGCACAGGAAAATATCGGAATCTATGGACAGCATACTGAATTCTATTCTCTCTGAATTCTTTGATACTCGTGACCAGCATTTGGTGATTGGTGATCAACTATTCAGTGACATTATAAAAGACGCGCCTCAGCGACCTTCTTTTATCTATAGCAAGCGTGTGATCGAGAAAAAGATCAGCACATTGCGCGCTGCCCTGCCAGCCTCATTGAATATCAACTTTGCTATCAAATCGAACCCTATGCAGGAACTAGTGAGCTTCATGCAACAGCATGTTGATGGCTTAGATGTTGCTTCAGGTGCAGAACTATTGATTGCTATTAATTCAGGTATGTCGCCTGATCACATTAGCTTTGCAGGCCCGGGCAAATCAGACGATGAACTAGAATTAGCTATCCAACATCAAGTCATTATCAATGTTGAATCTGAAAACGAACTTGACCGTATTATTAAAATTAGCCACACATTGAACATGCAAGCGCGAATTGCATTGCGCATCAATCCAGATTTTGATTGTCGCAACTCAGCCATTAGCATGTCTGGCGGGCCAACTCAATTTGGTATTGATGCAGAAATCGCTGATCAAGTCATTCATAAAGCTAATAACAGTGATGTGGAATTTTTAGGTCTACACATATATACCGGATCACAAAACCTAAATGCTCAAGCTATCATTGAGGCACAACAAAAGACTTTTGCACTGGTTAAACAACTCACTGCATCGTCCGAGACTGAATTCAAACAGATTAATATTGGCGGCGGCTTTGGCATTCCTTATTACCCTAATGATAAGGCACTGGACCTAGAGGCCATCGGCAACAATCTCGCCAGCTTGATTGAAGACTATCATCAGCAATACTCCAACACTCAATTCATTACAGAACTGGGACGTTATATTGTGGGAGAGTGTGGTGTTTACATCGCGCGTATCGTGGATAAAAAAGTCTCGCGTGGTAAAACCTTTATCATCACCAACGGCGGCCTCAATCACAACCTACGCTCGGCAGCAGATAATTTCAGGATTGGGCAAAAGAATAATTACCCCGTGTCGATAGCCAATAAAATCGGCGCACAAACAGAATCGGCTTGCGTAGTCGGCCCATTGTGCACACCCTTGGACGTATTAGCTTATGAATCGGAGATTCCAGTGGCAAACGTTGGGGATTACTTTGTCATGTTTCAATCTGGCGCCTATGGTTACAGTAGTAGCCCACTAGACTTTTTGAGTCACCCTAGACCGCTACAGTACTTAGTCTAGCACCCACATATCACTAGCATCTCGTCTAGTGTCATATAGTTGAAGCAACAGACCAGAGGATAGGCTAGATAATAAGCTGGACGATTGAATGTTTTCAGCACCAACAATCACATGCTAACCAATGATGTCAGTGATGAGCCTATCGCTAACACTTCGTATTAGAGATAA
>CBFHSW010000066.1:0-12261 GCA_965658595.1 Gammaproteobacteria bacterium
CTCACCAATCCAAATAGCCTAATAGTTCGATCCGGCAGGGTGTTTATTGAAATCCACACCCTGCGGAGCATCTTGGGACTAGCAAAAGGCAATAAACCTTCAAATATCAATATCAATGCAAAACATGTGAGAACATCTTCTAACATGAGATGAATGGAAGATTAGTTGCCCTGTGACTTATTAAAGTAGCGGAAAAACTGTGAGTCTGGCTCGAGAACCAAAACATCACTTTTACTATTAAAAGTTTGCTTATATGCGGTCAAACTTTTAGTTAGTGAGTAGAACTCAGGATCTCTTCCATAAGCTTGAGCATATACATCAGCTGCCGTGGCATCACCTTCACCTCGGAGTTGTTCTGATGTTTTGTATGCGTTGGCAAGGGTGATTTGACGCTCTCTGTCTGCAGCGGCACGAATCTTCTCAGATGACTCACGACCACGAGCACGAAAGTCTTTAGCAACACGATCACGTTCTGCGCGCATACGTTCGTATACCGAACCTGAAATATCGTCAGTGTAATCGATGCGGCTGACGCGCAGATCAACGATTTCAATACCGAGTTCTTGAGAGATCTGGTTAGCTTTTAGCACTAGAGCTTCCATGATATCGCTACGTTCACCTGATACTGCTTCTTTGATAGTGCGAGAAGCGAACTCATCGCGCAGCTCATCTTTGGTGATTTGACTGAGACGACTATTGGCTCTCTCTTCTAAACCACCCGTGGCTACGAAGTAGTCACGTACGTTGTCTATACGCCATTTAACGAAGAAATCTACATAGACGTATTTCTTTTCGCTAGTTGGGAATAGGTCAGGTTTAACATCTAGGGTCAGAATGCGCGAATCAAATACTCTCACATTATTGATGAAAGGCATTTTGAAATGTAACCCAGGCTTAATATCCGCGGCTTTGATTTCACCAAACTTGAACAAGATTGCACGTTGTGTTTCGTCAACAGTGTAGGTGCAGGTAGAAATGATAATACCGGCAATTATTGCGATTCCAATGATGGCTTTAGAAAACATTATCTAGCCTCCCTGCCACGTTGCGTACGTGACGACGAAGATGGTGGGTTGTTTGAACGCTGTGGACTGTTGTTCACGGTCGCGGGCGCGGAATTTTGCGATTGACTATTTTTTATGATCTGGTCTATTGGTAAGTACATTAAATTGTTACCTCCTTCAGTATCGATCATGATTTTAGTACTGTTACTGTAAACAGATTGAGTGGCTTCAAGGTATAAACGTTCACGAGTAATAGCAGGGGCTTTTTTATACTCAGTCAAAAGAGCCTCAAAACGCTCAGCTTCACCTTCCGCTCTGGCAACTATAGCTTCTTTATATGCAGTTGCATCCTCAGTAATACGCGCTGCTTCACCACGTGCTTGTGGCACAATAGTGTTAGCGTAAGCCTGAGCTTCTTGAATGTATCGCTCTAAATCCTCTCGCGACTTAATCACATCGTCAAAAGCACTTTGTACCGCTGCTGGTGGTTGGGTCTTCTCTAAGTTGAGAGTAGTAACCTCAATGCCGGATTGATAGCGATCCAAAATATCCTGCATCAATACTTTAGTATTAGATGAGATGACCTCTAGACCTTCGTACAGAACAAAGTCGACTTTACTTTTACCCACCACTTCACGAATGGCACTTTCCATTGCTTGCTTAAGTGTTGCATCTGGTCCACGTAAATTAAACAAGTAGTTAGGAGCATCTTTCACACGGAACTGAGCTGCCAACACAATCTCGACGATATTCTCATCTTGTGTGAGCATCGTAGTTTGATGCCTAGAGCTACGCACCTGTTGCATATCGACCACACGCAATTCTTGTATTGGATATGGATAATGCCAATGTAAACCAGGCTGGGAAATTTCTTTATATTTACCAAACTGCAGGATGACACCTGCTTCACCGTCTGTGATGGTGTAGATGCCAGTGAATGCCCAAAAAATTGAGGCAATGACTAATATAATCGCACCGAAGCCAGAGGGGCTGGTGTTATTAGTCTCTTTGCCACCATTTCCGCCGCCACTGCCGCCAAAAAGGCCACCAAATTTACGGCTCAGGTTTTGGAATACTTCATCAAGATCAGGTGGACCTTGATTTTTTGAATTGCGATTCCAAGGGTCTTCGTTATTGTTACCTGGGGTATTCCAGGGCATGGAGCTTCTCCGTGTCGTGTTTGTAATTGAAACTGTATTCTATGTCTTTTGCGCAGAAAAATCAGCTTCGGGGGAAATCGTGTCATGTTCAGATGACGGGCGTATGAAAGCAGTCATTTTAGTGAAAAGCTCATTGTTTAAGTGAGCTTCTATTTCCCATGTGCCTTGTGGGTCAAAGGTTTCGTTTATGATTGCCTGATTTTTGTATAACAAGGTGCGAAGTTGCTGCTCATCCATAGGGAGACTGATGAATACATGCTGTTTTTGGCGTTCAAAATATTGTTTTAAGGCTGAAGTGAGTAAATTAAGGCCCTGATTTTTAAGTGCTGAAATCCATACACGATGGATTTCTTTATCCTCCCCTATATCGACATGAGGTAGACATTGAGTTTGATCAATTTTGTTGAAAACGAGTATCTGTGGGCACTTATCTGCCTCGATATGTTTGAGCACTTGATTGACTTGCTCTATATGATCACTTTTTTGTTCATCACTAGCATCTACAACATGCAGCAGTAAGTCTGCTTCGATAGTCTCTTGTAGGGTGGCATGAAACGCATCCACCAAATCATGGGGCAAGTTTTGTATGAAGCCTACCGTGTCAGCCAGAATCACATGTTGATGTTTACTCAAGGCTAATTTGCGCAGAGTCGGGTCTAAGGTCGCGAATAATTGGTCTGCTTGATAGACCTGCGAATCGGTGAGTTGATTGAATAGCGTTGATTTGCCAGCATTGGTATATCCGACTAAAGCTATTGTCGGTATTTTATTCTTCTTGCGTGATTGACGCCCTTGTTGGCGCTGACTTCGCACTTTTTGCAGGCGCTTTTCTAAATGTTTGACGCGCATGGCCAGCAAGCGGCGGTCAGTTTCTAATTGAGTTTCACCGGGTCCTCTTAGACCGATACCGCCTTTTTGACGTTCTAAGTGTGTCCATCCTCGAACTAGACGCGTGGAAAGATACTTCAATTGGGCCAATTCAACTTGTAATTTTCCTTCATGCGAACGCGCACGTTGGGCAAATATGTCCAGTATTAGACCTGTTCGATCCAGTACTCTACAGCGACAGGCTTTTTCGATATTTCTCTCTTGGCTTGGAGAGAGAGTGTAATTAACCAGCAGTAGCTCAATTTTCTCGGATTCTACGAAGCTAGCTAATTCATCAATCTTGCCTTGGCCCAATAGATAGCGAGACTCAGGCTTAGGCCTTGAGTACAGCACCATGTCCTGTTCTTGTGCACCGGCAGATTTTGCCAATAAGCGGAATTCTTCTGTATCGGCGGGGTCGGGCGTTTTACCAAATTCAGGATGAATTAGTACCGCACGTTCACCAGATTGAGGACGTTCAAACATTCATTGATACGACTGGAGACATGCTGTGTCTGATAATGTGACTTGAGTGTGATTCAGTGATAGCAGTTCTGTCCAGACACTGATTCCAGCGGGACACGCAGTTATTCAACTTCGTCAGCAATCGGTATGCGTATGCTCTTAGCAGGAACGATAGTTGAAATAGCATGTTTGTATACCATCTGATTGACATTATTTTTGAGAACAATAACGAACTGATCAAATGAATCGATCTGACCTTGTAATTTGATGCCATTTACGAGATAGATTGAAACAGCTACTTTTTCTTTTCTTAATGCATTGAGGAAGGGTTCTTGTAATGTTTGCCCTTTTGACATTTTGTAAGTCTCCTGACTTTGTTTTTTGTTCTTATTTCTTTTAGTTTTCTTTCAGGTTTTTTCCAATTTCACCAATGCGACTAGTTCTTTTGGTTTGCTTGGGTAGCCTTTTCAGTTAACTTTTTGGTTGGCTGTGCAGCACTGAAAATTGTAAATTCCATTTCTCACTAGTCTAGCATTATGAGAATTTTATTTGGCGATTTATTTGTGCGCGTATACCGTCTATTTCATCGTAATAAGGGTCAATCAAAATTGTTTCAGGATAATGACGGAGCCAAGTGAGTTGTCGTTTGGCAAGTTGACGAGTCGCGGCAATGACCTGTTCTTGAGTTTGTTCCAGACTGAGGGTGTTTTCCAGATATTTCCATAGCTGACGATAGCCTATACAGCGCATGGAGGGCATTTCCGGCGATAAAGACCATTTTTCTCTTAAGGTTATTAATTCTTCTACCACGCCACACTCAAGCATATGCATAAAACGCTTAGCGATATTGGCATGCAAGCGACTTCGATCTTGTGGAAACAAACCTACATTGATGAACCTTACGTCATCTCGCACTGGATCATTGATCCGGTGAAATGACGATAATGGCTTTTGAGTCAGCTCATAGACCTCCAATGCGCGTTGAATGCGTTGAGCATCATTCGGATGAATTTTATGTGCAGCCACTGGATCAATATTTTCTAGCTGTTGGTGCAACACGTGCCAACCGGATTGTTGAGCTTGTAGGCTCAAGCGCTCACGAATTTCAATGTTAGCAGCAGGTAATTCTGATAAGCCAAACTGCAACGCGTTGAAGTACATAATAGTTCCACCAACCAACAATGGAATCTTTCCTCGTTGATGGATTTCATCAATTAAGTGATTGGCGATATCGCAAAATTGTGCGACTGAATAACTCTCATCAGGATCACAGATGTCGATGAGATGGTGTGGTGCTGAGGCTAAAGTCTGAGGGCAAGGCTTAGCTGTGCCGATATTCATATCACGATAAATCATGGCAGAATCGACGCTGATAATTTCGTAATGTCCACTTTCGACCATGCTTACGGCGGTATCGGTTTTGCCGCAGGCAGTGGGCCCCATTAGCATGACAACAGCCGGTTTTTCAGAGTCCATAGATTAGCGACCACGCATAAATAATTTATCTAGATCGTTAATGCTGAGTTGTATCCAAGTAGGGCGACCATGATTACATTGATTGCTGCGTTCAGTCTCTTCCATGGCTCGTAATAAAGCATTCATTTCATGTTGCTTCATTTCACGATGAGCACGCACAGATCCATGACAGGCAATACTAGACAGGAGTTCGTTATGGAAATCTTCAATCCGAGTGCTACTTTGATTTTTTTCGATATCAGCAATCACATCACGCAATACTTGAGTTATATCACTGTGGCTGAGTATATGTGGGATAGTACGCACAATGATTGAAGTGTCACCCGCACGATCTATATCGAATCCAAACGATTCGAATTGTGATTTTTGATCTTCCACTAATGTGGCTTCCGAGGTGGTGACAGATATTTGCAGAGGGACTAATAATTGCTGACATTCAATTTCATGATCACCGGCTTGTCGTTTGAGCTGCTCATATACCACGCGCTCGTGAGCCGCATGCATATCTACCAAAATTAAGCCGTCTTGATTCTGCGCCAAAATATAAATTCCATGTAATTGTGCTACTGCGTAGCCCAGTAACGGAATATCTTCAGATGTATTATTTGGATGTTGGGTATCATGCTTAACATCAGCTTCTACATTAGCATTGTCTGGATTGAAAGCAGATGTCCCAGATGCATACGATCGACCAGCGGAAGCCGGCTGTTGATGTGCGTACAGCGCTTTATATTGTTCCACTGACATGCGTGTTGTCGGTGCTGTATCTTGAGTGTTAAAGGTAGATTGTTGTGGAGTGGGTGCATTCACAAAGCCTGCAAGCTTATCTAGATTGCGTGAATCAATGGGTGCATCGCGCACATGACTGACTGCTTGCTTCAAAGTATGACGGACAAAGTTATGAATCGTACGGGTGTCGTGAAAACGTACTTCATGTTTTGCAGGGTGAGCATTCACATCCACTTCAGCAGGATCAATTTCTAGAAACAAAACATAAGCAGGATTACGTCCATGATACAAAACATCTTGATAGGCTAATTTCACAGCATGGCTGATTGTTCTGTCACGGATGTGACGACGATTAACATATTGATACTGTAGGTCGGCTTGTACTCTTGAAAAGTCGGGTGAGGCAATCCAACCAGATAATTTCATGCCTCCATCGTGACGCTCGATAGGAATAATATGTTCTACAAAATTCTTACCCAAGAGGACTTCCAAGCGGCGCTGTCTTTCTTCTGGAGTAGCTGCTACCGGCAGTGAGAATATCGTTTTCTGATTATGGCGGAATTCTATGTTGATATGAAAGTTAACTAAGGCGAGTCGTTTTACAACTTGTTCACAGTGGCTGAATTCTGTTTTATCAGTACGTAAAAACTTTCTTCTAGCGGGAGTGTTATAGAAAATATCATTGACCTCAACACTAGTGCCTTTGGCATGCGCGGCAGGTTTTAAAGGTTCACTCTGTCCTCCCTCGCTGTGCAACATCCATGCTTCATTGTTTTGCTGAGTATTAGAGGTGATAGATAAGCGGCCAACTGAGGCGATGCTGGGTAAAGCCTCACCGCGAAAGCCCATGCTTTCGATATGTTGAAGATCCTCTAGGTCACGTATCTTAGAGGTGGCATGTCGAGTCAGTGCAACACTGAGTTGGTCTTTCTCAATACCAGTACCATTGTCGCGTACTAGGATGCGTTGTATTCCACCTCGCTCAAGTTCTATGGTGAGTTTGCTGGCAGTTGCATCAATACTATTTTCGCATAACTCTTTTAGCACTGAGGCAGGACGTTCAATCACTTCCCCCGCGGCTATCTGATTAATTAAGTGATCAGGTAATTTTTCAATACTGGTTGGCATGCTTAACGAGCCTCATTACTAGTGAAGTGCAACAGGGGTTTCATCTGTCAGCCCAAACATCTGTTCAATTCCTTTTAATGCAAACTCACAGAAGCTGGTTTCACTCATGTGATTATCATCATCATTAATGATATGTTCGTCCTGTTCAGAGATGACTTTAACCTGATAAGTTGTCTGTCCATCCACATTGATCTGTTGGTAGGTGATGTATACTTCAGGGTGAGTTTTACCTTCCGACATAATAGCGATCAGGTAAGTGTATTCAGTAGCGTCTTTACTGACTACGTCTGTGAGTAGCGTGACCACAAATTCGCCGTATTTATAACGCTTTTTGGGGTATGCTGATTGTATCTGCGGTATAGCCATATTGATGAATTGATAATAAATTATGAGTAAGAATTTAATACGTTTATATCCAAGCTTAGTAGGGCCTGATGGTCAATCACAAGCGGGATCTGAGCAGAGTCAAACTGAGCCGTTAAAAGGATTGTATCTCAGACACGCAAGGCTTGCCGCAAATAAAAATCAGCGGCCCATCGTGTACGCCAATTTTTTAACCAGTTTAGATGGGCGTATCGCGATTTCCAAAGGCTCTGATGAAGACTTTGAGTTACCGGCCGAGCTTAAATCTGCGGAAGATTTTACACTGCTGATGGAACTCTATGCGCATGCAGATTGCATAATTACTCACAGCGGATATATGCGATCTCTAGCGGCAGGAGCCTTAGGTAATGTTTTACAGATACCTGAGACGGCAGAATTCCAGTATTTACATGACTGGCGCGCACAAATGGGACTAAAAAATCAGCCAGATGTGGTTATTCTAAGTGGTAGTGGTGAATTTCCATGGCATGATTCACTGGATCAATATGATCAACAGGTACATATCATCACGGGGGCAGAGGCCTCCACCGAAGCCATCAGTCAATGGCAGAGTCGAGGGCATACAGTTCATGCTATGGGTGGGCAGCGTTATGTAGATGTTCATGCGTTGATGGAATACCTACAACAACAAGATTACTGTTCTGTATATTTGATGGCTGGACCAGATCTATTACAAGACTTGCTGGCACAAGGATATGTCGATCATTTTTTTATGACCTTAGGACATCAGATTATTGGTGGGCAACATTACAAGAGTTTATTACCAGGAGATTGTTTGGGTGATAATGGCAAGATGGATTTGCAGTCGTTGTATATGAACACCCAGAGTTCTAATGGCTGTGGTCAATGGTATGCAGAATTTATATTTAAAAAATAACCAAGGTGTTGAATGCTCATGATGGATTTTTTATTAAATTATGGTTTGTTTCTGGCTAAAACAGTCACGTTAGTTTTCTTTATTATCATAGTGATAATGTTGATTTTTTCAGCCTCTCAAAAGAACTCATCTGCTGATGATCAGATAGAAATCAAAAATCTTAGCAAGAAGTTTTCCAATCTTAAGAAACTCATGCTGGCTTCTACTACCTCAAAGAAAGAATTGAAGCTGTTACAAAAGCAAGATAAAAAATCTAGTAAAAAAGAATCTAGTAAAACTCAATCATCAGATCAGCGTGTATTTGTGATCAATTTTGTCGGCAACATAAAAGCCACAGCAGTAAAGCACTTACGCAAAGAAATTACAGCCTTGTTGTCTATTGCTACTGATAGAGACGAGGTGGTGATTTGTTTGGAGAATTCTGGTGGTCTAGTGCATGAGCATGGTTTGGCTGCATCACAACTGCAAAGAATTCGTCAACGCGGGATTCCTCTAACGGTTGCTGTCGATAAAGTCGCTGCTAGTGGTGGCTACATGATGGCTTGTGTGGCGGATCGAATTATTGCCGCACCTTTTTCAGTGTTAGGTTCGATTGGTGTTATTGCACAAATGCCTAACTTCAATAAATTATTAGAAAGGCATGGTATTGAATATGAACAGATTAAGGCGGGTGATTTGAAGCGCACGATTACTATGTTTGGTAAAAACACGGATCAAGATAGAGCCCAATTTACCGAACAAATGCAAGAAACACATGATTTATTTAAAGAATTTGTGGCAGAAAACAGGACTGAGCTAGATATAGAGCAGGTGGCGACTGGTGAGCACTGGTTAGGTAAAAAAGCACTCCAATTAAAACTAGTCGATGAGCTTATGACCAGCGATGATTATTTATTGCAAAAAAGCCAAGAAGCCACAGTCTATGAAATCACCCATCGCTCACCCAAAAGTGTGGGTGAGAAATTGATGGGTAGTGTGCAGTCTGTGTATGAAAAGACCCTCACACAATGGTGGGAAAAGAACCTTTTCTCTTAGAGAGACAAACTATAAGGAGTCCTTGTAGAAAAGTTCATGCTATACACGATGAGCTTATACAGCCTCAACAAGACGCTGATTGCGCAGCTGCCGCCAACTGCTAACGATTGAGTATGTCCCTACGATGTTTTTCTATCACAGGTAAAACTTGATCGATATGCTCCTGTTGTACATGTGATTCCTGTAAGGATTTTTCCACGCATCGCATCATGGCATCAAAATGGATATCACTCAGGCCGGCAGCCACTGCTTCTGTATGCGCGCGACGCATAGTTTTACCTGTGTACAGTGAATTACCGCCAAACACATAGGTGAGAAACGCATTCATCTTGCGCTCTTGGACTTTAACATCAATATTTTCAAAAAAAGGATTCAGTAATTCATCTTTGAGAATGTTGACATAAAGATGATGAGAAGTTTTTTTGACGATCTCTTTGCCGCCGATTTTTTCATATAAGGTTGCGTTCATAATCCGAGTTAACTCCCGCTTAAATTAAAGTGATCCCAACCTTGAGGTTAATGTACTGCAAAGTTTTTTTAATGGTAGTATGTTAAGCATACAAGGACTGATATAGCTCAAGAACAAGGCATTTAGAACGCTTGTAATATAACAATATCCACAAAATTATAACTATAGGGAGAGAAACTATGACTGATGAAGCAAAACTGAAAGCATTACGAATCGTTTTAGTCTTGGTGGGATTAACGTTTGTATTTGCGATATGGCCACTCACATCAATATGGCCATCAGGTTGGTCTTGGCATACTGAAGGTCGTTCGTATTATTTAGAGATGATCATTAGTATTTATGTGGTACTGGGTATTTTCTTATTAATAGCCTCGCGTGATCCTTTGGCGCACCGTAGCTTAATATCCTTTACTATATGGTCTAGTGTCGCACACGGTGGGGTGATGGCAGTACAGTCGTTTGATGGTGAACATAACATGGGTCATTTACTAGGGGATGTTCCAGCACTATTCATTGTAGCGATTGCTTTGGCATTTTTAATGCCAGCTAAGAAAAATTAAATAACTCTGAGCAAATATATTGAGATTAGGTGTCAGGCATTGGGAATAATTAATGTCTGACCCACTCGAATTTTATCAGTCGTTAGGCGATTTATTTGACGTAAAGTATCTAAATCTACTCGATAACGTAACGCAATAGCGGATAAGGTCTCCCCGCTGCTAACAGTATGCTGTCCAGTGCTCTGACGCGCAGCAATGTAAGTATTCTTCGGAGCATTCTCTACCAAATAGCTTCTAATACCCGTATAGATTGATTGAGCAAGTTTTTGTTGGTGGGCAGGTGAGCGTAACTTTTTCTCTTCGCTGGGGTTGGAGATAAAAGCGGTTTCCACAAGAATGGATGGGATATCGGGTGATTTCAATACCGCAAAACCAGCGGACTCAATACGGTCACGAGTTTTCCCTAACTTCTTTAATTCATTCCTGACTGAGACAGCCAAATCTAAACTAGAATCTATGGTGGCAGATTGTGATAAGTCGACGATTACTTTTTGTAAGATCTTATCCTTACCAGCCAAACTCACACCACTAATAGTATCTACACTATTTTGACTTTGAGCTAAAATCTTAGCGGCTTCACTGCTGGCTCCATTCTTAGACAGAATATAGACCGAGGAGCCGCGCGCTTTTCTATTCTCAACAGCGTCTGCATGTATAGAGAGGAATAAATCCGCTCTCTGATCGCGCGCCTTTTTCAGCCGTCCACGTAAAGTCACGTAATAATCTGAGTTACGCGTCATCACTGCTGTCATGCCAGGATCTGCATTAATGAGTTTCACTAAGCGTTGTGATATCTCCAGTACGACTTTTTTCTCGTAGGTGCCGCCCATACCGATAGCGCCTGGATCTTTGCCTCCATGCCCCGCATCGATGGCGATCACTAATTGACGTGGCTTAGTGATGATTTTTCTTTTCGTTAGGATTGCTTTGGGGGTGGAAATGGCAGGTTTGTTCTTGGCTGACTGGGCTGCTGTCGATGTTTTTGCCTTGAGGTCAATCACTAAACGATGAGGGTGTTTGGCAGTAGGTGATAATACAAAACTATTGCTGACGGTTTGATAGTCGAGATCAAGCACGAGACGTAGATGATCATTATCGCGTGTGGCATGTCTGAAGTAACGTATAGCTGAGTCATTGAAAATGGACTGGTCTATTGGTGTATTTAAACGTGTGTTTTTAATATCAATAACAATGCGCGCAGGGTTATTGAGGGCAAATAAGGTGTAATCTGGGCTCGAGGTTGAGTCCAGCACGATACGGGTAGACTGTGATGTCTTAGAAATGCGGATATTGTCTATACTGGAGGCAAAGGCAGACTGAAAAACGCACGCAAGGAGTAACACCACCAACAGCACTGTAGCTTTCACACGCGCATGAATGGCTTGGAGCAATAGCAAATCAGTTGTATTGCGGTGTTGGATAACCTTCAACATTATTCCTCAATTAGGCAGCAAGGACGATTGATCGTGTGTCTACACCATAGCGCAAACAGTCATATTTGTGTATATGCTAATGAACATTGAGTCGTGATCAAGTCGAGTACAGATTAAGTTAAGTTAAAACTAAACCTTTGATTGAGCATTCGCGTCCATCATCATGATAGGTGAGTTCTATCTCACAGCTGGCTTTGGGGACTAATTGTCCACCCAAGTCCGGCCATTCAAAAAAGCATACACTATGCTCATGACAGTATTCACTGAGTCCAATGTAATCCAGCTCTTGTGGGTCGTTGAGTCGATACAAATCAAAATGATGAGCCTCGATAGTGTTCAAAGAGTAGCTTTCAACTAGGGTAAAGGTTGGACTTTTGACTAAACCTATGTGACCCAGTTCACGCAGCACACCTCTGACTAAAGTGGTTTTACCTGCTCCTAGTTCCCCTCGAAGGTAAATGACTGCAGGAACGGTGATTGCTCGTGCAATGCGCGCACCCAAAGCTTCCATCTGTTCGCTGGAAGAAATAATCAATGTCATACTGGAATCAGTCATGATGCAATATAATCTGGAAATAACGACTCATAGCATGTGAATGGTACATGAAAATACAGTTTAAGTGCTGAATGGGGAAGCTAGGGAAATTGTCAAAGAAGTATGTGAGTGTAAAGGT
>CBFHSW010000067.1:0-12512 GCA_965658595.1 Gammaproteobacteria bacterium
TTTTATGATTATTGTACTAATTGTATATCAAGAGTGTAATTGATCATGTAGCTCTTGAAGTGGGTACACATCTTGAGTGTTTTCCATCTCAATCGCCTGTTTCATTGCCCACGCACCAGTAATCGTTGTGGTAGTGCATATTTTTTGTTGTAGTGCTTTACGACGAATAGTGAATGAATCAGCAATCGCTTGCTTACCCTCTGTGGTATTAATGATCAAGTCTATTTGACCATCAATAATCATATCAACAACATGTGGTCGACCTTGGCGGACTTTATTCACATGCTGGCATGAGATGTTTTTATCATCCAAGAAATTCGCAGTACCATCAGTAGCCACGATAGTAAAACCTAATTCTATATAAGCGAGCGCTAACTCTGCCGCTGCTTCTTTGTCTTCTTTGCGCACACTGATGAACACACAACCACTTACAGGTAGATCGACACCAGCTGCTGCTTGTGATTTTGCAAATGCTTCACCAAAGGTTTTACCTACCCCCATCACTTCACCGGTAGATTTCATTTCAGGCCCTAGAATTGGATCCACTCCTAAGAACTTAATGAACGGGAACACAGCCTCTTTAACAGAATAATGCTCAGGTGTAATCGGCTGACCAATATTTTGTGCTGATAATGATTGTCCCGCCATACAACGCGCCGCTATTTTAGCCAGTGGTTGACCAATAGACTTGGATACAAAAGGCACTGTTCGCGAAGCTCTAGGGTTAACTTCAATCAGGTAAATATCTGCCCCTTTGACTGCAAACTGAATATTCATAAGACCAATTACATTCAAACCAAAAGCCAACTGTGTCGTCATTTCACGAATTCTTGTTTGAATATCTTGGTCTAATGTGTGCGGTGGTAATGCACAGGCTGAATCTCCCGAGTGAATACCGGCTTGTTCAATATGTTGCATGATGCCAGCTACATAGACGTGTTCGCCATCACAAATAGCATCCACATCTACCTCTATCGCATCTGATAAAAAGCGATCTAGCAGCACCGGCGAATCATTAGAAACAGATACTGCTGTATTCATATAATGCATTAGATCAGCATCATTATGGACAATTTCCATGGCACGACCACCAAGAACATAAGATGGACGAACAACTAATGGATAACCTATTTGATTGGCTAGAGGAACAGCTTCCTCCGCACTTTTGGCTGTTGCATTAGGTGGTTGCAAAAGTCCTAGTTGATTGACTAGTTCCTGGAACCGCTCTCGATCTTCGGCCAGATCAATCGAGTCTGGTGAAGTCCCTATAATCGGCACCCCTGCAGCTTCTAAATCGCGTGCTAGTTTCAATGGAGTTTGACCACCAAATTGTACGATGACCCCAAGCGGTTTTTCGATGCGGCAAATTTCTAGTACATCCTCTAATGTCAGAGGATCAAAATATAAACGATCAGAGGTATCATAATCTGTCGATACCGTCTCAGGATTACAGTTCACCATGATAGTTTCATAGCCATCATCGCGCATCGCTAAAGCGGCATGTACACAGCAGTAATCAAATTCAATACCTTGCCCAATACGATTAGGCCCTCCACCCAACACCATAATCTTTTTCTTATCTGAAGGCTGTGATTCACATTCTGCCTCGTAACTGGAATACATATAGGCAGTATTAGTGGAGAATTCTGCAGCACACGTATCAACACGTTTATAGATCGGGCACACATCATTCTGCCAGCGATACTCACGCACACTGTATTCTGATTCGTCTTGCAATAACTGAGCTAAACGTCGATCTGAAAAGCCTTTTCTTTTTAACTGATAGAGGCTGTCGGCACCCAAGTCTAACAAGCGCTTGCCTTCGATCTCTTGTTCTATGCTAATCAAATCATGCATTTGCGCTAAGAACCACGGATCAATCGCCGTGATCTGGAATAATTTCTCTATGTCATAACCCGCACGCATTGCATCAGCCACATACCATAATCGGCTCGGGCCGGTTTCAGCTATACGATCTCGCAGATCATGCTCCCAATCAGGCTGACTGCTATCAATGATCGGATTAAGCCCATCCATTCCAGTCTCAAGCCCACGTAAAGCTTTTTGCAGAGACTCTTGGAACGTGCGGCCCATTGCCATCACTTCACCTACTGATTTCATTTGAGTGCTTAACAGAGCTGGTGCTTGTGGAAACTTCTCAAAAGCAAAACGAGGAATCTTCGTTACGACGTAATCGATCGATGGCTCAAATGAGGCCGGTGTAGCTCCACCTGTAATCTCATTATCTAATTCATCCAAGGTATAACCGACCGCTAATTTAGCCGCCACTTTGGCAATTGGGAACCCTGTGGCTTTAGAGGCAAGCGCGGAAGAACGCGACACACGTGGATTCATTTCAATCACCACTAAACGTCCGTTTTCAGGGTTGACTGCAAACTGTACGTTAGAGCCACCTGTATCTACACCAATCTTACGTAACACCTGTAATGATGCGTCACGCATGATTTGATATTCTTTATCGGTCAGAGTCTGTGCAGGTGCGACTGTAATAGAGTCGCCCGTGTGCACACCCATAGGATCTAAATTTTCTATCGAACAAATGATAATGCAGTTATCAGCTTGATCACGCACCACCTCCATTTCATACTCTTTCCAGCCTAATAGTGACTCTTCTAATAACACTTCAGTTGTGGGCGATAAATCTAAACCACGTGCAACGATGCTTTTGTATTCTTCAATATTGTAGGCTATTCCTCCACCACTACCACCGAGTGTGAAAGAAGGTCTGATAATCGTAGGAAAACCAATCTTGGGCTGAATGTCTATGGCTTCATCCATAGTATGTGCAACATATGAGAGCGCAGATTCAAGTCCGATCTCATTCATAGCCACTTTAAATTTCTCTCTATCTTCAGCGGTATCAATAGCTTCTTTGGAAGCCCCGATCATCTCTACATTATACTTTTCGAGAACACCTTCTCGATCCAGATCTAAAGCACAATTGAGTGCTGTCTGCCCTCCCATGGTCGGTAATAGTGCATCTGGCTGTTCACGTTCAATAATCTTTGCCACTGTCTGCCAATTGATCGGTTCGATATATATAACATCAGCAGTATCTGGATCTGTCATGATGGTTGCTGGATTCGAGTTTACCAATATAACTTTGTAACCCTCTTCACGCAGTGCCTTACAAGCTTGCACTCCTGAATAATCAAACTCACATGCCTGACCAATAATAATTGGACCAGCGCCTATCAAGAGAATAGATTTTATATCTGTTCTTTTAGACATAGTTTTATTCTCCTCGTTGAGCTTGCATAGCAGCTATAAATGGTTGGAATAACTCAATCACATCATGCGGGCCTGGGCTGGCCTCGGGATGTCCTTGGAAACTATAAGCGGGACAATCACGATGACGAATACCTTGCAGACTGTCATCAAATAAAGAGCGGTGGGTGGCAATCAAAGTCTCAGGCAAGCTGGACTCATCCACAGCAAAGCCATGGTTTTGACTGCTAATCATGACCTGACCAGAGTCGATATCTTTGACTGGGTGATTTGCGCCATGATGACCAAATTTCATTTTCATAGTGTTAGCGCCGCAGGCCAATGCAAATAATTGATGACCCAAGCAAATACCAAAAGTTGGTAGCCGAGCAGACACTAACTGCTTGATCATATTAATGGCATAGTCACATGGCTCAGGATCACCGGGACCGTTAGAGAGGAAAACTCCCTCTGGTTGATATGCCATGACCTCTTCATAACTACTTTGAGCTGGCACTACTTGAATCTCGCAACCAAGATCTTGCAAAATACGTAAAATATTGTGCTTCACACCATAGTCTAAGGCCACCACTTTGAAAGGATGGCCATTGCTAACATTGTTAATGGTGGCGGTATTAAGAGCTTCAGAAGCCCACGTAGATTGATTCCACGCATAGGCATTTGCGGTGGTGACTTCTTTAGCCAAATCCATACCCTTGAGCCCCGCAAAGGACTGCGCCTGTTCGACATACTCCTGAGGATCGACTTGTCCACTTACGATTACACCACTGAGTGCACCTTTTTCTCTTAGACGACGGGTTAAACTGCGCGTATCAATATCGGCAATAGCAACAATATTATGTTCTGTTAAATAGTCTTCTAGCGTTTGCTGACTGCGCCAACTGGAACTTATCATAGAGCTATCACGTATCACTAAGCCTGCAGCATGTACGTGCTCGGATTCCCAGTCTTCAGAATTCACCCCAACATTACCAATATGGGGATATGTGAGAGTAACAATTTGTTTGCGGTATGAGGGATCAGTGAGGATTTCCTGATAACCGGTCATTGAAGTATTGAAAACAACCTCACCAACAGTGCTACCTTGAGCACCAATTGAACATCCTTGGAAAATGGTTCCATCTTCAAGTACCAGATATGCGGGCAGTCTCAACCATTTCCTCCTAATCGTGCATGTAAAAAACGGGGCCTCTTATAAAGAAGCCCCGTCTCGGTATAAATTCTAGCTAGGATTGTACTGCAAGTTACCGTTTGTCGGTAGAGAATTTTACACTTTAAATCTTCAATCCCAACACATCTTGCATATCATAAAGGCCTGCTGGCTTATCTTTTAGCCAATCAGCCGCACGCATAGCACCTCTGGCAAAAGTGAGACGATTAGTCGCCTTATGGGCGATTTCTATGCGTTCTCCAATACCTGCGAAAGTCACTGTGTGTTCACCCACGATATCGCCTGCACGTATCGTCTGAAAACCAATTGTTCCTGGCTTCCTTGAGCCGATATTTCCGTGCCTTGCATATTCAGCCCGCTGCTCCAAGTCCACCTCTAGCGCTTCTGCAATCACCTCACCCATTCGTAATGCCGTACCTGAGGGCGCGTCCACTTTATTCTTATGATGAGCTTCGACAATTTCTACATCGTAGTCCTCACCTAATGTCTGTGCTGCAGTTCGAAGTATACTTAGACATAAATTCACACCCACGCTCATGTTAGGGGCAAAAACAACGGGGATAACCTCACCAGCAGCTTGTATTTGTGCTTTTTGTTCAGCACTGAAACCTGTGGTTCCAATCACCATCGGAATATTATGCTTTTGACAAAAATTCAATGCATCTATAGCGCCTTCAGGCAATGTGAAATCTACCCAAACAGCATCCTGCCACTGTTCTGGTGTGGGTTCGCTGCTGATACTGATAGATTGCTTTTCTATGCCAGCAATAATGCCTGCATCACTTCCACAACAATCTGAGCTAGCTCTGGCCAGTGCAGCGATCAGGGCTGTATGTTTGTTTTCACAACAGGCTTGAACGAGAGACTTGCCCATGCGTCCACCTGCGCCATTCACCACTATATTTGTTGTCATAATGTTTGCCTGATCTATTTAGACCAAAATTTTAAGTCATCGAAAAAGCTTTTAACCCCGACACCCCAGCCATCTGATTTAGGATTATGACGTTTCCCACCCTCTTGTAAAGAAGCATTAAAGCGATTGAGGAGCTCTTTTTGCTCTTTGTTCAAATTGACGGGAGTTTCAATCACTGCATGCACATATAAATCACCTTGCGCTCCACCTCGAACAGGTTCAACCCCTTTTCCACGCAATCTAAATTGTTTGCCAGTTTGAGATTCGGGTGGAATTTTCAACATTAGCTTACCATTGAGAGTAGGAATTTCGATTTCCCCACCTAGAGCGGCCGTCACAAAATCAACGGGTATTTCGCAATGTAAATGTTCACCGTCACGTTCAAATATGGCATGTTGTTTGACATGAATTTGCACATATAAGTCACCTGCTGGGCCACTATTTTCTCCAGCCTCACCCTCATTAGCGAGTCTAATTCTATCCCCTGTATCAACACCAGCAGGCACTTTTACTGACAAAGTTCGCTTGCGCTCTACAGTACCATTGCCATGACAGGCCTTGCAGGGTTTAGTAATGATTTTGCCACGACCATGACACTTTGGACAGGTTTGTTGCACTGAGAAAAAACCTTGTTGCATACGTACTTGACCAGCGCCACCACAAGTCGGACAGGTTTGCAGATCACTGCCGGGTTCAGCTCCTGTTCCAGAACATACCTCACAGGTTTGCTTGGAAACTACGTCAATATTCTTCTCGGTACCAAATACGGCTTCTTCTAACGTTAGTTGTAAGTTGTATTGAAGATCCGCACCACGATAGGCGCGACTTTGTCCACCGCGACCTCGTCCACCACCGCCGAAGATATCTCCAAACATATCTCCAAACATGTCACCGAAATCAGCTCCACCTTGACCGCCACCAAAGCCTGCTTGTTGATCTACACCCGCATGACCATATTGATCATAAGCGGCACGCTTTTGGGCATCAGAAATCACATCGAAGGCTTCTTTTGCCTCTTTGAATTTCTCCTCTGCATCAGCCGAGTTTTCATTACGGTCAGGATGATATTTCATTGCAAGACGGCGATAAGCTTTTTTCAGCTCAGCGTCAGTCACATTTTTTTGTACTCCAAGTACTTCGTAATAATCTCTTTTAGCCATGGATATCGCGTCTTAAATTAAGTTTTCCAAATACAAGAAAGTCCGAGACTAAATCATTAGCCTCGGACTAGTGTGTCAATCAATATGTGTCATATCCCAATGTGCGTCTAGATTCAGAGCACCTGATCATCATGACTGATATTCATATATATATTTTAAAAGTTATTTATCGTTCTTAACTTCTTCAAATTCTGCATCAACTACATCTTCCTGCTTGTTATCAGCTTGGCCTTCGGCACCTGCCTGAGAAGGATCTGCTGCATCAGATTCAGCGTACATTTGCTCAGCTAATTTACCAGAGGCCTCTGTTAATGCTGCCGTTTTTGCTTCTATTGCATCTTTATCTTCAGAGTCTAATACTTCACGCAAGTCCTTAACAGCTGCTTCGATATTAGTCTTGTCTTCTTCTGAGACCTTATCGCCTAGTTCCTCAAGTGACTTTTCAGTCGCGTGAATCATGGCATCTGCTTGATTTCTAGCAGCGACCAACTCTCCAAATTTACGATCTTCCTCAGCATGAGTCTCAGCATCTTGAACCATTTGATTAATCTCATCATCAGACAATCCACTAGAAGCCTTGATTTCGATCGACTGCTCTTTGCCGGTAGCCTTGTCTTTAGCTGAGACATTCAAAATACCGTTAGCATCAATATCTAAACTCACTTCAATTTGTGGAACCCCACGCTGCGCAGGTGGAATGTCAGCCAAGTCGAAACGGCCTAATGATTTATTTGAAGCCGCTTGACTGCGCTCACCTTGCAACACATGAACTGTCACCGCTGTCTGATTGTGTTCAGCAGTAGAGAATACCTGAGCTGCCGTAGTTGGCACAGTGGTGTTTTTTTCAATCAACTTAGTCATTACACCACCCATAGTCTCAATACCCAGTGAGAGAGGAGTCACATCAAGTAGTAATACATCTTTAACATCACCACCTAGTACACCACCTTGAATCGCTGCACCCATAGCTACCGCTTCATCAGGATTAACATCTTTTCTTGGCTCTTTTCCAAAGAAGTTTTGTACTGCCTCTTGGACTTTAGGCATACGAATTTGACCACCAACAAGTATCACATCGTCAATTTCAGAGGCATTTAAACCGGCATCAGCAAGTGCGACTTTACATGGTTCAATAGTACGTTTAACCAAATCATCAACCAATGCTTCCAGCTTGGCTCGTGTTACTTTGACATTGAGATGCTTAGGTCCACTTTGATCAGCGGTTATATATGGCAAATTAACTTCAGTTTGCTGTGAAGATGACAATTCAATCTTAGCCTTTTCAGCAGCTTCTTTAAGTCTTTGCAATGCCAATGGATCGTTATGTAAATCTACACCCTGATCTTTCTTGAATTCATCAGCCAAATAGTCAATCAAACGTATATCGAAATCTTCACCACCTAGAAATGTATCACCATTGGTAGAGAGGACTTCGAATTGGTGCTCGCCATCAACCTCGGCAATCTCAATAATTGATACATCAAAAGTACCACCACCTAGGTCGTACACTGCTAGTTTGCGATCACCCTCTTGCTTGTCTAACCCATAAGCAAGTGCAGCAGCAGTTGGCTCATTGATGATACGCTTGACTTCTAAACCGGCTATTTTACCTGCGTCTTTAGTCGCTTGACGTTGTGAGTCGTTGAAGTAGGCAGGTACAGTAATCACAGCATCTGTTACTTCTGCACCCAAGTATTCCTCTGCCGTCTTCTTCATTTTCATGAGTACACGAGCAGATATTTCTGGTGGTGCCATTTTATTGTCATGCGCTTGCACCCAAGCATCACCGTTATCAGCTTTGACAATTTTGTACGGGACCAATTTTATGTCTTTTTGCACCGCATCTTCTTCAAAACGTCTTCCTATTAAACGCTTAACGGCAAAAAAAGTGTTTTCTGGGTTTGTCACGGCTTGACGTTTTGCCGACTGCCCCACCAATACTTCATCCGAATCACTAAATGCAACAATTGAAGGTGTAGTTCTATCACCTTCACTATTTTCAATCACTTTTGATTTACCACCGTCTATGACTGATACACATGAATTAGTGGTTCCTAAATCAATACCGATAATTTTTCCCATAACGTCTTGCTCCAAAAATTGTTCTCAGCTGCGCCACCCATATATGTGAGATAACGCGATTATTTGTTTATATTTTGAATATCAGGGCGAGGATGATTTTTTCAAGCCCTAAGATGAGTTTTATTTGCTATTTATGTGTCTACGGCCTTGGACACAATCACCATAGCGGGCCGTAGTAAGCGATCATTCAAAAGATAACCCTTCTGCATTACCGATATAACTGTATTGGGCTCATGTTCAGCACTAGGTTGCATAGTGATGGCTTGATGATGATTGGGATCAAAGCTCTCACCCACTGGGTTGACCTCGATAATATTAAACTTCACCAGCACCTGCGTAAGCATTTTCAGTGTCAGGTCCGTGCCCTCACGTAATTTCTCTGCATCAGCATCTTCAACACTCAAACCGAGTTCTAGGCTATCTTTAACGGCTAACAAATCATTACCGAACTTCTCTAATGCAAATTTATGTGCAGATTGCACATCTTTTTCGGCACGACGCTTCACATTTTCAAGTTCAGCCACAGAACGCGTATACAACTCCCAATTAGCAGTGCTTTTTTCTGACGCTTCTTGCAAAGCTTGTTGAAGCTGTTCAACAGACAACTCGGCGTCATTATCCGGTGCAGACTCTGTATTTTGTTCTTGTTCCGTATGTTGATCTGAGGTCTGTTTGGAAGCTTGATCGGTAATAGTGCTGTCCTCAGGCACTGGTTCAAGTTCTATATTGTCATTATCTTCAACATCACCAGTTGATTCCGAATGATTGGACATAAAAAATTCCCTGAGTTGATTAATACTTGCTTGTATATGTGGGTGCAATTAATCGGAATTCAAGGCTTCACTGAGTAATTTTGCTGTCACATCGACAATTGGTATGACGCGGTCATAGGCCATGCGTGTAGGCCCAACGACTGCCAGCACACCTTTGACGTCCTGATTTGCGTGATACGGGGCTGTTACCACACTGCAATCATCAAAAACTTGGTAGCCAGATTCACTACCTATAAATATTTGCACCCCGGTGGCACAAATGCAGCGGTCTAATAAATGTAGAACTTCTTTTTTATGATTAAAGGCATCGAATAAGCCTCGTAGAGTGTCGACACTGGACAATTCTTCAAATTCCATCAAATTGGTCTGACCATCGACAATGTAATTTGGGGAACTATCTTCCTCTTGAGTGAATATCTTCTCACCCAGCGTGATCGCAGTACGCATCAGCTGATCCATATCATGCCGGACAGCATCTAAATCACTAAGGAGTATTTTCCTCACTTCTTGGAGTGTGCGCCCGGCTAAAACATCATTCAGGTAGTTGGCGGCCTCTCTGAGCTCACTGGAGCTATACTCTCTATCCAGATTAATAATTCGGTTATGCACCTCTTTCTTATCGACCACTAAAATGGCCAACACGCGCTGATCAGACAAACTTAAAAATTCAATTTGTCTAAAGGCTGCCTTGTGATGATGAGGGACAGTCACCACACCGGCCATGTGAGTCAGTGATGACAACAGACTGGTGGCTGTTTCCACTACTCCTTGCGTCGTTTCTTGAGGTGAAGTTAAACGTGATTTAAGACCAGACACCATAGAAGAATTTAGAGGCTTCACTTCGAGCATAGTATCGACAAATAATCGATAGCCTTGCGCAGTTGGGACACGTCCAGCTGAGGTGTGAGGTGAATGTAGATAACCCAAGTTTTCTAATTCTGACATCACATTACGCACAGTTGCAGGACTCACATCCAGCTCAGAAGCACGCGCAAGCGTCCTGGAACCAATTGGTTGCCCATCTTGAATGAAACTCTGCACCAACACTCTGAATAAGTGCTGGGTGCGAGCATCCAGTTGTTGTCTGTTGTCGATATTATTTGCCATTCTGTTTACTACTGTGAGCCAATTTATATAACTTTGCTATGAAGATTAAATAGCTGTCGCCCAAAAAACTCTAGTCCTGCTGTATTCAGCATATTTCCGGATAGGTCTTAACTCATGCCTCAACAGGCAAAAGATCTTGACCTACAGTCATACCTTACATCTATAGCATACAGGTAGACTTAGCAAAAGCTATGGCCCATGTAAAAGGGTTATTTGACCTGCACGTAAGCTGTCTTGAGCGCGAACTTAACGCTTTATTCACAAACACCCAGGAAAGCTGAGGCTGTAGCCAACTTCACTCTATGACAGAATTCAGAGCCTAAAATACTGAAAAAATCCTGTCTTTGAGTTGTTATTTTTGAATAATGAGAGCACTCCAATGTGCAGCATACAAATCCAAACATTCAGGTCCGCAATTAATAGCAGACAATGGTGTATTTTCGTGCTAAAAAGCGCGAATTATCTATTCCAAAATAAGACCATATTGTTATGAACAACATCGACCCCAAAGTAGTGATTGGTAGTCAAGAATGGTGCGCAATCCCAAGTCTAGACATACCTGCAATCAAAGCTAGAGTTGACTCAGGAGCACAAACTTCCTCTTTGCATGCAATCAATATTCAACCCTTCAAAAAAAATGGTGAGTTATGGGTTAGCTTCGATATACATCCACTCCAAAAAAACAGATCCACCATAATATCTTCAGAAGCTAAGGTCATTGATAGAAGAATAATAAAGAGTTCAACCGGTAACACTGATAAGCGTTATGTGATTTATATGGATCTCTGTTTGGGTGGGAAAAACTGGAAAATACAAGCAACTCTGTCTAATCGTGATTCTATGGGTTATCGCATGTTGCTGGGCCGTGAAGCCATGAGTGGACATATCCTTGTTGATCCAGCGGCCAGTTTTACTCAAGGCGAACACACTCAAGACGATATTAGAGAATTGTATAAGCATCCAGTGAAAGCTATGAATGGCTTAAAAATCGGCATCCTTGCAAGCAATCCTAACTTATACAGCAATCAAAGATTATTAGAGGCTGGCGAACAGCTCGGTCATGATATGCAATTCCTAAATATTAAACAGTGCTTCATGAAACTGGATGATAGTCCTGAGGTATATACACGTGGTGGCAATTTATTGAGTGAATTTGACGCCATCATCCCACGCATTAGACCTAGCGTGACATATTACGGGTGCTCATTAGTACGTCAATTCGAAAATATTGGAGCCTTCACTCTGAACTCATCGAGTGCAATTACACACTCAAGAGATAAATTGCATTCGCTGCAGTTACTTCAGAAAAGTGGCTTGAATATTCCTACAACCGGCTTTGCAAATTCTCCTATTGATACTGAAGATTTAATCGAGATGGTTGGTGGTGCCCCTTTAATAGTGAAACTACTTGAGGGAGCTCAAGGTAAGGGGGTAGTGCTTGCAGAGACACACAAAGCTGCGGAAAGTGTGATTAATGCATTCAAATCACTCAAAGCCAATTTATTAGTGCAAGAATTCATAAAAGAAGCTAATGGAAAAGATATTCGCTGTTTTGTAATCAATGAAAAGGTAATTGCATCTATCCAACGAGAGGCACCACCAGGTGAATTCAGAGCTAATGTTCATTTAGGCGGCAAAGCCACAAAAATTAAAATCACACCAGCAGAGAGAAAACTTGCAATCAAGGCCACAAAAGTAATGGGATTAAAAGTTGCTGGAGTCGATATTATTCGTTCTGATAAAGGCCCTTTACTACTTGAAGTCAACTCATCACCAGGACTAGAAGGTGTAGAAAATGCCACCGGCATAGATGTCAGCATGATGATGATAGAAGCTATACAAAGAGAATGTCATTGGAAGGCAAAATAACACTAAGAGTCTTTTGATGACTGGTGTCTATCATAACTCTCCCAAAAACCCTGTATTAACACTCAAAACTACAGCTGATCACATTCAGTCATAGTTCCATGTGATCGGCCTTATCAGGGTTATACATCAATATTTAGGCCACTAATCACTAAATTTATTATCACTATAGAGTAAAAATCGGACTGTTA
>CBFHSW010000068.1:0-4628 GCA_965658595.1 Gammaproteobacteria bacterium
CTGCATTTGTATTGTTTAACACCCATGTTGTTGATAAACCAACCCCATACTCTGCATAAACATCAGTGTCTGCGAGTATTTCTTTAAATAGCTCATCGTCACCATCAAATAGACGAATGTCATGCTTCGTCTTGGTTATCCTCAAGTCGATAAACGTTAGCGCTTTGTTGAAAATATTCATCATGTTCAGGGTTAGTATAGACGCATAAATATATTAAGTTCCTTTAACTAATATCATGAGTTGATAGTGATTTCCATAGTTAACACATACTAGTTAACTGCGTGGAACAACGCATGCTGTGAAACGCACCTAGTCACACTGTGAGCATTTTGGTAACGTGGACTGGTCTATATGGTTGTTTCTTTGGTTAAAAAAATGAATGTGTTTCAAATAGCTATAGCTTAAAGATGATCTACAGCTTATTGAATACAAATATTTTACAGGAGTCACAGTGAGGCTACGCTATCTTCTAGCACTCATTACATGGGGTGCATTGTTTCACGTCTTATATTTCTATGTTGGTTTCAAGTTTCTTGATTGGGCAATAAACGAAATATATCCAAGCTTTCACATGTTTGAGTTTTTATTCAAAAGTACTGAGATAAGATTAATGTTTGATATTATTCTTGGTTCTATAATGATGGGTATTACTTTTTTTGTAGTCTATTCATTGCCATTTTTCAAATGTCTGAGTAAGCATACCGCGCTGCCTTTTTTATTCTCATACCCTATATTTTTCACTTTAGTGTCTGCAAATGAGCGTCTGTTTGACGTTTGGCTATACAGTAATACCTATAAATTCTTTGTCATGGTATTAGTTTTGTTAGGGCTCTTTAAATTATTCAATAGTGTGAATAAATAATAAGGTCTGCCGAGGGCGAGAAACTATCGTATGACTATAGATTACTGATTAATATGAGTTAATTTTTTATAGAATGCTCTCGCACACAATCTAATTGATTGATTTATGAAAAGATATCTCTTACAGTGATAGGCAATGTTGCACAAACAAGCGATCACTGACGTTCATAGTAACTGGTAGGCGAAATTTGGCACTTAAAAAGCAAGAATTCAAATACGACGAAATCCCAATCTTCTTCAAAGTCTGCGTGGATAAGCGCAGTGACGATTGGCATTCTCGAATGTGGCTTGCAAGAGACAACAAATACGCATGTAAAAGTCTACGAAAATGCAGTGAAACATCGGTTGTCGAACGCGGCAAACCAGCCTACGTGCAAATCTTTGCAAACCTCCGCAATTCTCCAGTGGCATTATGTTAATTGGATGCCCAAAGGAAACTACCACTGATGAAAAGCGGGTTGCTTTAACTCCTGAAAGTGCATTGCAGCTGCAAAAGCTTGGCTATGATTGCATGATAGAAGCGGGCGCAGGTATAGGCGCCAGATTTTCTGATGCTGCTTATGAAAAAGCAGGTGTTAAAGTTGTCAAAACATCAGCCGATATATTTAAAGAGGCTGATATTCTTATCAAGGTGACTCCACCCAGCTCGACGGAAATCAAATGTCTGAACAAAGATCAAACATGGATCTCATTTTTTTACCCAACTGAAAATACTCAACAAATGGAAGTGCTGGCGAAAAATGGTACCAATGTCATAGCGATGGACATGGTGCCGCGGATTAGTCGCGCACAAAAAATGGATGCACTCAGTTCGATGGCTAACATTGCCGGATATCGTGCTGTGATCGAAGCGGGTAACAATTTTGGTAAATTCTTTACTGGTCAAATTACGGCTGCAGGAAAAGTGCCGCCAGCTAAAGTTCTCGTAGTAGGTGCTGGTGTCGCCGGTTTGGCGGCCATTGGCACCGCGACTTCACTTGGCGCCATAACCTGTGCATTTGACGTGCGTCCAGAAGTGGCTGAACAGATTGAATCGATGGGGGCTGAATTCGTGTTTCTGGATTTTGAAGAAGGGCAAACAGACGGCTCAAAAACAGGCGGTTATGCAACACCATCAAGCCCTGAATTTCGTGAGAAACAGTTAGAGAAGTTTCGTGCGCTGGCGCCCGAAGTTGATATCGTGATCACCACAGCATTGATACCGGGCCGTGACGCACCGAAACTGTGGCTTGCAGATATGGTTGCCGCCATGAAGCCAGGATCGGTTGTTGTTGATTTAGCCGCTGAACGCGGCGGCAATTGTGATTTGACTTTAGCAAATGAAAAAATTGTGAGTGATAACGGTGTGATCATCATTGGTTATACGGATTTTCCAAGTCGTATGGCTGCACAGGCGTCGAGTTTGTATGCCACTAACATTCGTCATATGTTGGCGGATTTAACCCCGAATAAAGCCGGTAAAGTCGTCCACAATATGGAGGATGATGTTATCCGAGGCGCAACAATTACTTATGCAGGTTCGGTCACTTACCCACCACCGCCACCTAAAATACCTGCCATAGCTGCAAAACCGAGAGAGGTCACGCCAGAAAAGACGCAAGAGGAACTGCGAGCTGAAGAAGTCGCCGCCTTTAAGAAACAGACAAAAAATCAGATTGCTTTGCTGGCTTGCGGCACAGTTTTATTGTTACTGGTTGGTACTTTCGCTCCTGCTAGCTTTATGCAGCACTTTATAGTGTTTGTTTTGTCGATATTTGTGGGTTTTCAGGTAATTTGGAATGTAAGTCACTCATTACATACGCCACTCATGGCTGTGACTAATGCCATTTCGTCAATTATCGTTCTTGGTGCAATACTTCAAATAGGGTCCACGAATGTTTTGGTGTTGGTGCTTGCGGCGATTTCTATGTTTTTCGCTGGGATCAATATTTTTGGTGGGTTTTTAGTCACACGGCGCATGCTTGCCATGTTCAGAAAATCATAGTGAGAATACAGCTATGGGATTAGGTTTGACAGTTGCGGTTTATATAGTTGCAGCAGTGCTCTTTATTCTGTCACTTGGGGGTTTATCCGATCAGGAAAGTGCAAAACGCGCCGTTTGGTATGGAATTTTCGGCATGGCATTCGCAATTGTCGCTACACTTGTCGGGCCAGGTCATGACATGTGGTGGCTCTCGCTTGGATTGATTTTTGGCGGGGGCTTGATTGGATATGCACTTGCAGCAAAAGTTGAAATGACGCAAATGCCTGAGCTTGTTGCTGGTATGCATGCCCTCGTAGGTCTGGCGGCTGTTTTTGTGGGCTTTAACGCCCATTTCGAGCTTATCAACGTGTTGACAATGGATGATGCTAGAAAAAAATCCCTTGAGGGTTTCGCGGCCATTTTAGCAAAAAAGTCTCAAGTAGAAATCAATATACTGCGGGTTGAATCAACGCTTGGCATCTGGATTGGTGCCGTCACATTCACCGGTTCGATAGTTGCCTATGGCAAGCTGGCCGGAAAAGTCACATCGGTGGCAACCAAGCTTCCTGGTGGACACCTGCTAAATGCTGCCGCGGCCATTGTGTCGATGACTTGCTTGGTCTGGTACCTGCAAACCGGTGAGTTGTTACCGCTGTTTGTTCTTACAGCAATGGCTTTATTCATTGGCTACCATCTCATAATGGGCATTGGCGGTGCTGATATGCCGGTCGTCGTATCGATGTTGAATTCCTATTCAGGCTGGGCGGCTGCGGCAATTGGATTTAGTCTTGGCAACGACCTGTTGATTGTTGTTGGTGCTCTGGTCGGATCCTCAGGTGCAATTCTGTCCTACATCATGTGCAAAGCTATGAACCGATCTTTCATTAGCGTGATTCTTGGTGGTTTTGGTACTGCCGCCGGCCCCCAAATGGACATTGAGGGTGAACAATTGGCGATCGATGCTGAGGGTGTTGCAACCGCGTTGGACGAAGCTGACAGTATTATCATTATTCCGGGCTATGGCATGGCCGTGGCACAAGCACAGCAAAGTGTTGCTGAGCTGACACGACGTCTGCGCGCGCGAGGTAAGCAAGTCCGGTTTGCTATTCATCCAGTTGCTGGCAGGCTACCCGGCCATATGAATGTGCTTTTGGCTGAGGCAAAGGTGCCTTACGATATCGTCTTGGAAATGGACGAAATCAATGATGACTTTCCACGCACCGATGTTGCTATCGTGATCGGATCAAACGACATTGTAAATCCTGGAGCTCAGGACGATCCAAATAGTCCTATTGCGGGTATGCCGGTGCTTGAGTGTTGGAAAGCAAAACGGGTCTTTGTATCAAAGCGTGGTCAGGGTACCGGATATTCAGGTATTGAAAACCCACTTTTTTATAAAGACAACACTCGTATGTTTTATGGTGATGCCAAAGCATCAATTGATCAGCTCTTGACACATATCGGTTAGGACTAGCAGTTAAGACGATATTAGTTATATTTTGTTAGTAACACACTATAAAGTGATGGTGCACACATAATATGTGTGATTAGGTAGGCACATTATGGAGAGCCATTAATAAACTGTACTACTCCCTACATAACTGAGGCAATAAACTATGACTGAACAAGATTATAAAAGTGCGATTAAGTCACTGATGGTAACCATTGTGGTTGGCGCTGTGCTTATTTATGGATTCTTCATACTTGGTTTCGTTTATGATATACATTAGCCAAACATAATGAGCTTGCTGAAAAGGCGAATAGAAGATATCTATAGTCGTCATGCTGGAAGAGCCCAAACAC
>CBFHSW010000069.1:0-6165 GCA_965658595.1 Gammaproteobacteria bacterium
CCTGTTTCACACCAGACCAAATCCGCATATGGCGCATATGCCACACCACGTGAAATAGCTTGCTCAAGACCATTTTTAACACGGTAGAAACCTTCTGCTGTTCTCTCACCTGTGCAGAATGGCTTATCATTGTCATCAAAGTCTGATGTTAATAAGTTAGCTGCTTCAGCATCTGTGCGTGCTAATACGATAGTTGGAACACCAAGTACATCTGAAGCTAAACGAGCAGCAACCAGCTTTTGGATGGCTTCTTGTGTAGGCACAAGCACTTTACCGCCCATGTGACCACATTTCTTAACCGCGGCTAATTGATCTTCAAAGTGCGCACCCGCAGCACCGTTAGCAATCATGTTCTTCATTAATTCGAATGCATTTAGAACACCACCAAAACCAGCTTCAGCATCAGCGACGATAGGTGCAAAGTAGTCAGTGAATTCCGCACTTTCTGGATCAACACCACGAGCACATTGAATCTCATCTGCACGCTTAAAAGTGTTGTTAATACGACGAACTACTGTAGGAACAGAATCGTAAGCATATAGAGATTGATCTGGGTACATAGTCTCAGAAGTGTTTGCATCTGCTGCAACCTGCCAACCTGATAGATAAATAGCTTCGATACCAGCTTTAACCTGTTGGAGTGCTTGACCGCCCGTTAGAGCGCCCAGGCAGTTAACATAACCTTTCTTAGAGCTTCCATTAACCAAGTCCCATAATTTCTCAGCACCGCGTCGTGCATAAGTGTACTCAGGAATGACAGAACCACGTAAACGCACAACATCTTCAGCTGTATAGCCACGCTTTACATTAGCCCAGCGCGGGTTTTCCGCCCAGTCTTTTTCAAGTTGTTTAACTTGTTCTTCTCTAGTCACTAAAATATCTCCTTTAAATAGACAATCATTGTGCATTCACCCTGCGAGATCGGCTTGGTAATACCATTTTTCTCTCGGAGGAAGCAAAAAAACGTGCGGTATATTAGCAAATACTTTTAAACGCGTCTCGTACTATCGTGACATTTTAAGGAAATAATGGTTTGCCGCTTGCTTGGCCTACAAGAGCCACCTATTATTCTATGCACGGCCAGATTCGGACAGAATACCGTCTTCTGAGCAATCCAGAAAAAAAACATATAAATCATAAAATTCAGAGGCTTACAGGAATGTTTAAAACTGCAGACTTATGTGATGATCACTCCGATTCACTACAGATCGCACAACCACTTTTTCGAGATTATGGGAAAAAAATCACCTTTAGCGGGACTATATCCACAATAAAATGTCATGAAGACAATACACATGTGCGTGCTCAACTAGAAAAACCAGGGAATGGCCGTGTTTTAGTGGTGGATGGTGGCGGTTCAACTCGCTGTGCCATGGTGGGTGATTTACTAGCCAAACTCGGAGCTGATAATGGCTGGAATGGTATTATTGTCTATGGCTGTATTCGCGACTCAGGCGTAATCGCAAATATTGATATTGGTGTCAAAGCAATGGCTACTATGCCTCTCAAAAGCGTTAAAAATGGGGTGGGTGAAGTAGATATCAATGTGCATTTTGCAGATGTAGATTTCATACCCGGTCAGTACCTGTATGCTGATGAAGATGGCATCGTCATAGCTTCACAAGCACTTGGCTAGAGAACTTCATTAATGTGCGTTTTGTCATAATTGAAATATTGCCAATGCCCTTTTTCATGCGCGTTGGCAAACTCAATTATAAGCGAGCCGCACCCACGTAATAATGACTTTCAGCCTGTTCACTAGTACGATGATGTGGCGGTAAAGACCTACTCTAAAAGCCCTGCTAGATGATACAATCTAGCCATAATATTCACTCAAAATAACGATAATAATGATCGAGCTCATCTTGAGAAAACCATTCGTGACTATCCTACTCATAGTCGCCATTATCGGAGGTCTATCTCCCTATCTTCAAAATATTTCAGTGGACGCTTCACCTGATTCCCTATTACTTGAAAGCGACCCTGACTTGAAATTCTATCGTGAGGTGCATAGTCAATATGGAACAGACGAATTCATAGTTATTGGCTATCAGCCTCATCAAGATTTATTTTCACAATCATCTATAGACGATATTACTCGACTCACTCAAACACTTGAGTCCATTGATAAGATTGAGTCTGTCATCAGCATCACAACAGTGCCTCTATTAGAGCAGACACGTCGTGTTGATGAAAACGGTGTGTCTCACTTTAAACAATTAAATGATCCTGAAGTTGACATAGAACTAGTCAAAGAAGAATTTACAACGAGTGCTTTATATTCATCCAATCTTGTGAGTAATAACGCAAGTGCAACAGCACTTATTGCTAATATTCAGATGAATGTGCGCTTAGATAAATTACTTCAAGAGAAATATGTCTTACTAGAACAACTTAGCCTAAATCCTGAAGATGAATTAGCCATAGCAAGCATGGCTGATTTAAATGCTGAAATTCAAATTGAACGTAAAATTACAGGTGATGACTATAGCTCTGCGCTGAATCAAATTCGTCAGCTATTAAATACTCAGTCAGCACTTGGAGTATTTTATCTGGCTGGCGCACCACTGATAGCCAACGACATTAAAGAATTCATCAAAAGCGATATCAGCGTATTTGGCTTCAGTATATTAGCCATTATGTTTATCGTACTGTTTTTGTTTTTCAGAAGACTTTCGTGGGTGTTATTGTCACTAAGTTGTGCATTTTTAAACGTATTACTCGTCGCAGGTTTAATTGGTTTTTTCGGACTTCAATTAACGCTTATTTCAGCCAACTTCGTAGCCTTGTTAATTATATTTTCGATCACTCTGTCTATACATGTAATCATTCGATATCAGGAAGTCTCCTCTTTAAATCCTGAAGATCACCACAACAATATCTCCACAGCTTTAAAACAAATTTTCACACCTTGTTCGTATATGATTGCAACCTCAGCAATTGCATTTCTATCCCTGATCGTTAGTGATATTCAGCCCGTCATTTATTTTGGATTAATTATGGTACTGGGTTTAGTGTGTGCATTTATCATTACATTCACAGCATTACCTGCTCTCATAAAAATTGTTCAGCCACGCGTAGCGGACTTCAAAACAGATAAATCGTCGAACTTATTAAATAATTTACTGAATGTGATTCTCGGTAATCAGCGCACTACAGTGTTAGCTATATTCACTCTTATTGTGCTAAGTGTTACTGGAATCACTCAAATGACAGTGGAAAATCGTTTCATTGATTACTTCAAAGATAGCACTGACATCCATAAAGGACTTGTATTTGTAGACCAAGAATTAGGAGGAACTGTTCCACTGGAGCTTGTCCTTGATTCTCCTGTACAAGAGGAAGAAGAAGACTTTTATGACGATGATGAGTTTTCAGACTATTTAGAGGAAGAAGAAGAGAGTTTTACCCAGCAAAGTTATTGGTATAACCGCCGAGGAATCAATAAGATTCAGAAAATTCATGAGTATCTCGAAAGTCATTCACAAATCGGTAAAGTACTGTCTATCTATAGTACTGAGAGAGTTATGCGCCAAATTACTAATGGTGAGACTCTTGAGGATTTTCATCTTGCTTTGATATATAACATTGTTCCTGACAGTGTTAAGGAGTTATTGATCGACCCCTATATTTCGACTGGAGGTGAACAAGCTCGCATTATCGCTAGAATTAAAGACTCCGATCATTCTTTAATTAGAAATGACTTATTGACGCAAATTGAAGAAGACATAAATTCTAAATACATCGCTGAAGGTGAATCACTTAAACTAACTGGCATCAGTGTCTTATATAACAATGTCCTCCAGAGTTTATATCAATCTCAAATCCTTACGCTAGGTTCTGTCTTTGTTTGCATCTTATTGATGCTAATTATACTGTTCAGAAGTCTCTCTCTAGCAATTATTGGCACCTTACCAAATGTGTTTACCGCATTTTTCATACTCGGATCTATGGGCTTATTAGGCATACCACTGGATATAATGACTATTACAATCGCAGCTATCACCATCGGTATTGGAGTGGATTATGCTATTCACTATATTCATCGATACAAGAAAGAACGTAGTAAGGGTAGTGAACACAGTATTGCTATACATACGGTACAAACAACGGTTGGAAAAGCCCTTTACTACACTTCCATCACAATCACATTGGGATTTGTTGTTTTGGTGTCGTCAAACTTTATGCCATCGATTTACTTTGGATTATTCACCAGTCTGGCGATGGTAATTTCCTTACTGGCAACATTCACCATTATTCCTATTTTACTGAGTACATTTAAACCAAATTTAAATAAGCCAAGCTAGTGCACAGGCCTTTAGCTGATACCAACGCCTATTCTTAATCTATCGTGTTTCAATCTGAGGATGGATTAAAACATGATAGGCGCAAAGTATTGTATAACGATTTGCTATGTATATATGACTGACCATCAAATGCTTTCTACCAGTGTTAACTAGACGCTACTACGGATTGATAACGTTATATTATAAATAACTATATCAATAGCGTGCTGGACTACTTGAGTTTACTCGTGAATGTGATCTGATTAAAAGAAGAGCTTGTTATCGTATAACCTGAGATACGAAATGATTCTGACTGTATTTATACTTGAAGTGTCATTAGATGTTAAGTAGACAGGTGCAAACGCAACTTGTTGGAAAAGACTGAACTGAGCTACTCACAGCCATGTTCTTGTTCTAACACTTCAACCACACCCTGAATCGCTGATCTTGCCTGACTAGTGCTATTAACCTGTTCAACATAGGTGACTATGATATTTTCGATATTCAGTCTATCTCGATCACATAATTGCTCTGTGTAAGACATCAGTTCAACTTTAGACGTAATATACCCCATACAAAGTCCAGCTTGGTAATGATCAACATTGTCTTGCAGGTCGACAAGCTGTATGTATTGTTCACAGTAATCACGCATAGTGTGACTATCAAACAACATAGCATGTGATTTAGATATTGTGAATATGAACAAGCAGAAGCTAATGATCAACCAAGAATGACGAAACATTGACTAATTAAGTGTGGAGTGATCTGAAGTGAGAAAAGTCAGCTGAATCACTAGATATATAATTCAGCTGAATATTTTGATGACTTGTTTTATCAGGGCCGTAACAGGTATCAATACCTATACCATGCAAGGCTTTCTACGGTGGTAGTATTTAACATCATTGAAGCTAATATCTTCAGCACCACCGCCCATATACATATCTTTAACGCTATCTGATTCTGATAGTTCTTTGGCAGAACCTTTCAGAACAACTCGACCATTTTCAATAATGTATCCGACTTTGGCGTACTTAAGAGCGATATTTGCATTCTGCTCTGATACTAAGAAGCTAACACCATCTTGCTCATTTAGTGCTTTGACGATTTCAAAAATTTCTTCGATTAATTGTGGTGCTAATCCCATTGATGGTTCATCAAGTAGAATTAAGTTAGGTCGTGCCATCATTGCACGTCCCATGGCAACCATTTGTTGCTCACCACCAGAACATAATCCACCTAAATTCTTGCGGCGGTCTTTAATTCGGGTAAAACGCTCATATACATGCTCAAGATCACGTTTGACAGATGCATTATCTGCATTACGAATAAATGATCCAGTTAATAAGTTTTCTTCAACAGTAAGGTGACCAAAAATATGTCGTCCTTCAAGTACCTGAACTACGCCAGCCTTCACCATATCGAACGGCGTCATGTGGCTAATATTTTCACCGTTATACTCGATTGAACCTTTACTAACCTCACCACGCTCTGCTTCCAACAATCTAGATACAGCTTTACAAGTTGTTGTTTTTCCAGAACCGTTAGCGCCAAGTAGAGAGACAATCTCACCTTTTTGCACATCAATTGATACACCATGTAATGCTGAGATTACACGTGAATATACAACTTCAATATTCTTGATGGATAAAATAGGCGTTTCATTACTCATGTTTATTACCTTACTTAAATTCTTTTAAATATCCTGCCGAGCTTTGTGCTCGACAGGATGTAATCGACAATCTTAAAGATCGAAGTCGTCGTCGTTGCTGTCAGCGCTGCAAGGACGTGGCTCAATGCCGTTGTCCGCTGCATACTTCTCTGCGCCTGCATCGATGATTGACTGTGATAATGCAACATCACCTTCAATCCAGTCAGATAC
>CBFHSW010000070.1:0-46650 GCA_965658595.1 Gammaproteobacteria bacterium
ACCATTCAGCCCAATAATCGACTAGTACGGGTTGATCACTTTGCAACACTTCTTCATCAAAAGTCGCGTCCGATATGCTTGTGATTTTTTCACTCACATTAATACTCCATAGGTTTAAAATAGATTTGGAAATTATTCATATACAGCCCCATTCTTAGTAGCGCTATGACCAGCATATTATCAGAAAATAATTCTGTGCGTACAAGGCAATTGACAACATAATGGCGCAGTTCCGCTATAATCGGAGCATGAATAGTACACAAACGATAAGTATTTTAGGTGGTAGCGGATTTGTAGGCACTGATCTATGTGCCCAACTGACGCAAAAGGGTGCCAGCATTAAGCTCCTTACTCGAAATGTAGCGGCATGTGCTCACCTTACGTCCGTGCAGAATATTACTATCATTTGCGTGCAAGATTACTCACTGGCCTCACTCACTAAAGCTGTAAAAAACAGCGATGTGGTTATTAATCTGATTGGCATCCTCAATGAGAAAGGTCACGATGGCCAAGAATTTTATGATGTTCATACTGAAATCACTCAACACGCACTGACAGCTTGTCAACAGCTGGGAATCAAACGCTATCTTCAATTAAGTGCGTTGAATGCTGATGTTAACGGTCCTAGTCATTACCTTCGCAGTAAAGGTCATGCTGAACATCATTTACACTCGCAATGTGAAGATGTCGCCGTCACGATTTTTCAACCGTCTGTTATCTTTGGTGAGAACGACAGCTTCTTAAATCGATTTGCTCAGTTACTTAAATTTATACCCGTGCTTTTTCCACTGGCCTGCGCTGACGCACGATTTTCCCCCGTCTATGTGGGTGACGTGGTTAAATCTATGGTCGACAGCATTGATGATAAAACCACTCATGCGCAGACCTATCCTCTGTGCGGCCCTAATACATATACACTTAAAGAGCTGGTGGAATATACAGCCAGCGTCAGTGGACATCGTTGCAAAGTCATAAGCTTATCGCCCATGCTATCGAAGATTCAAGCACAGGTATTTGAATACTTCCCCGGCAAACCACTCTCAATCGATAACTATAATTCACTCAAAGTTGATAGTGTATGCACTAATGATTCAAGCTGCACAACCGCTTTGGAAGACATTGCACCCAATTATCTAGCCGATAAATAAATCCTCATTAACGCGTGTACAATAGCCATTGATGATCTTTTAAACATTGATGGATTTAGATGATGCAAGTCTACCTAGTGGGTGGTGCAGTTCGAGATAAATTATTAGGACTTCCAGTCAAAGAACGTGACTGGGTAGTAGTAGGCGCAGAAGCCCAAACACTTATTGCACGAGGTTATCGTCAAGTTGGGCGTGACTTTCCTGTTTTTTTACATCCCGACACTCAGGAAGAATATGCCTTAGCAAGAACTGAGAGAAAATCGGGTAAGGGACATCAAGGTTTCGTTGTTCACAGCAGCCCCGAGGTAACACTGGAGCAAGATTTGCTACGTCGTGATCTCACTATTAATGCCATTGCAGAAGATGCAGAGCACCAATTAATCGATCCTTATAATGGATTATCAGATCTAAAACAGCGCTGTCTTCGCCATATATCTCCCGCTTTTGCAGAAGATCCTCTGCGCGTTTTTCGAGTGGCACGTTTCGCCGCTCGTTTTCATGACTTGGGGTTTTTTATAGCTGAAGAAACACTAGAGTTAATGTCTCAATTGTGCGTCAGCGATGAACTTAAGTTTTTATCTAAAGAACGCATCTGGAGAGAAACCGAAAAAGCGCTAGCCTGTAATTCTCCACAAGTTTATTTTGATGTGCTTGAACAAGTTGGTGCAATTGGGTATGTGAGTGAGCTTTTCAATAATCAATCACCCAGTGACCAACTCAATCAGTTGAATCAAGTTCACAACCAACAATCTCGTTACATCGCATTATGTTTGTTATGTGTTGATGTCGATCAAAATGGTGAGACCGAAACCACTAGTGCAAAATTACAACAGCTACAAGAGCATTTCTTTGCGTCACAGAATCTTCAGGACATATGTAGCCTGATTGTAGAAAATAACCTGCTCAAATTAGATACTGACACACTCAACGCTGAGCAGATTTATCAGCTCATACAACGATTAGATGCCTTGCGTCGACCAGAGAGATTACAAGAACTGATCAAGCATATGGGGCAGCTTGATAACTTATTCAATGATATAACTATGTCCTCTTTTGAGTTCTTAAGCTTTTGCATTCAGCAGCTAACTGAACTCAAATTAGATCCTGCAAGCATGCAAACACTTAAAGGCAAGGCGATTGGTTTAGCATTGGAAAAAATGCGCATCGAGAAAATTAAACATCTTAAGCAGAATACCTAAGTCACACATGCCTGAGTTTTAGGTTGTTATTGTTTACTCATTGATAATTGCGTATTTATAAAAATAGTAATAACGCAGCACCCAAACCCAGCCGGTAAATTACAAACGGCAACATGCCTATCAGATTCACCAACTGCACAAATACTTTAATGCATAGATAGGCCACTGCTCCAGAAATAACAAATAATACTGCAGTCGCCATCCAATCAATCTCAATACTATGTAATGACACCTTCATGAGCTTATAAGTGATAGCCGCGAGAATAGTCGGTATTGACAACAAAAATGAGAAACGTGCTGCAGCTACTCTGTCACAACCCGTTAGCAAGGCTGCTGTCATAGTGACGCCTGCTCGTGAGGCACCAGGGATTAGAGCCAACACTTGTGCGCAACCTATTAAAAGCACTTGCTTGAAATTAAGTTGGTATTCATTTATCTGACACTTAGCGGCTTTATCCGCCAACAGTAATACTAGAGCAAAACCAATAGTGGCAAAGGCAATGATTTGACTACTACGGAAGTGCTGTTCGATTGATCCTGCCCAAATCAAGCCTACTAGCACTATAGGCAGGGTAGCGATCACGATTGATTTCAGTAAATGCAAAGACTGTTTTGCCTGTGCGTGATTAGGATGTGTCAAAGCCCATAACATGGATTGAATTTCTTGTCGGAAATACACTATCACAGCCATCAAGCTACCCGCATGAGCAACCACATCCATGAATAAACCTTGGTCCTGCCAATTAAATATTATTGACACCAAAACCAAATGTGCAGAGCTTGAAATGGGTAGGAACTCTGTAATTCCTTGTATTAAACCCAAACAAATAATTTGTAACAAATCCATGATGGTCACCATACTCTTGCACACTGATAGGCTCAATTAAATTTCAACATCGAGTGTGACTCGATGCTGCAAAAAGCGCTTGTACTATTTACCCAGATAAAATTTCATTGCACTGTGCTACATTATTCTTTTATTTAACAACTGCAAGGTCATCACCCATGACATCACAACAAGCAAAAGTCGCCCTCGTCACAGGTTCAGCAAAGCGCATTGGTGCTGAAATCGTGCGTAGACTTCACAGCGAAGGCTACAATGTTATTCTGCATTATAATGGCTCTACCCAATTGGCTGAAAATATCGCAGAACAACTCAACGCTGAGCGTGATAATAGCATCACATTGATACAACATAATCTGCTCGACTTTGAGAATATGTCAGCCTTTGCTGATCAGATAGTAGCAATCTACGGCCGTCTCGATGTGTTAGTCAATAATGCCTCCACTTTCTATCCCACTCCTATGCAGGACATAGATTTTCAACAATGGGATGATTTAATGGGTGTAAATGTGAAAGCGCCTTTGTTTTTGAGCAATGCCTTAGCACCTACCTTAAAAACGCATAATGGCAATATAATTAATATCGTTGACATCCACTCTGGCCGTCCTCTAAAAGACTACCCTATTTATAGCGTAGCGAAAGCAGGACTCAAAATGCTGACTAAATCTCTCGCACGTGAGTTAGCGCCAGAGATACGCGTGAACGGTGTTTCACCGGGTGCGATCATGTGGCCTGAGGTAGAAGATTACGAATCCACGCATGCTGAAATCATAGAGAGAACTGCTCTCAAGCGTGAGGGGCATCCAATAGATATTGCCAACTGTGTTTGGTTTCTAATCAATCAAGCTGACTACGTCACTGGTCAGATCATTGCTATTGATGGTGGACGAACTCTTAGCAACTAAATCATCAAACAAACTTACATACAGGTTCAGAATAGACGGCTACTCTGGCAGTAGATATCACATGGCGTTGATTTCTACCGTGGCTAGATTCAGTTGCGTCTTATCAAAATCTTGCCAAATTTGCTTAATGCTTAATCCTAACTGTGGATGGATTAGGTCTGGTGCTATATCAAACAACGGTTTTAGCACGAACGCATATTTGGCAATATCTGGACTGGGGAGCTGTACATGAGGCTCACTCACAATCTGGTCAGCATATAATAGTTGGTCCAAATCTAGCGTACGAGATATGAACTGATTTTGACTCATGCGGATGCGCAGGTGAGATGCTTCGATTTCTCGCAATCGGTTAAACATGCCTGTTGGCGTCAAATTTGTCTCAAATCCAACCACACAGTTGTAAAAGTCTTCGCCTTCAAATCCAGTAGCAGCGGTTTGATATACAGGTGAAACATCAACGTGACCGAATTCCAGCTTCAACTCATCGAGAACCTTGATGATGTGGAAGCGTTTATCGATGTTACTGCCCACCCCAACATAAACTCGGGCCATTTACTCCTTTACTCCCCTTTCAATAGTGACACCGACGGCATCTGAACCCCTCACCGCACCTGGTTTAGCGATAGTGAGGCGTAACCATAACACCCCAAATTCCTGCATTATTGTCTGTGCGATCAACTCTATTAATGTTTCCACCAACTGAGGCTGATTATCTCTGACGATATCTCGGATCTTCTGTGAGATAGCTTTGTAGTCTAGAGTATCTTCAAGGGCGTCAGAGGCTGCCGCAGAGGCAATATCAGTTCGCATTTCTAGATCAATTCGGATTTTCTGCTTAACCTGTCGTTCCCAGTCAAACACGCCAATCACTGCGTCCATGCTGAGGTTTTGTATAAAAACTGTATCCATAGTCTTAAAATTATATCGTCTGTTTCCTATGATTGAGGAATGTGTCCCCACCAGAAACCCTATTATGCGCTAATTTTCACAATAATAGGATATACACAAATCAGCACTTCCCTTAGATTTAGCTTTCTGGTAGATTACGTCGCCCTAACGCATCATAAAACTTAACGAAGAAAACCCATGTCTAGAGTATGCCAAGTCACCGGTAAGCGCCCTGTAGCAGGCAACAATGTCTCACACGCGCACAACAAAACACGTCGCAGATTTCTGCCTAACCTTCATACACATCGTTTTTGGGTGGAAAGTGAAGGCCGTTGGGTCAAATTACGTCTTTCAACCAAAGGCATGCGTATCATCGATAAGAAAGGGATTGATACGGTTATTGCTGAAATACGCTCACGTGGCGAAACTGTTTAGAGACTAATCGATTCAACAACGACGAATAAAGAACCCATAGGACAACCATCATGCGTGAGAAAATAAAACTCGTATCAAGTGCAGAGACAGGTCATTTTTACACTACGACCAAAAATAAGCGCACCATGCCTGACAAAATGGAAATCAAAAAGTACGACCCAGTCGTCCGCAAGCATGTAATGTATAAGGAAGCGAAGATTAAATAATCTTCGCCTTCATCCCCTAGCAGGCTATTGTTCTACAATAACGCCTCGAATAGAGCACCTATCCACTCGCTAGTTTCAACTCAAATCCTCTTATTGTTTAGAGCTTCTCTTCGCTATATCCCATTACGCCATGTCATTATCAATACTCATAGACCGTGTCTAAAGCGATTGTCTTACAGCGGCTTAATCAATTTGTCGCGAAACAATCACTCAATTCACCAAGCAATCAAATGATGCGTCCAGATCAGAGATGTTGTGCTCAAATGAAGTCGTTTAGCTGTGGTTATAGATCGGTGCTAATGTGTACCCTCGCAATGACTGAGCGAACTCTTCTAGCACTCTAATACCACTTTGCTCAGCCTCGTGGCACCAGTCTGTTAATGCCTTGAGCATGCCCTCATTATCTTGATAACGTTGAGTCCATAGCGCCTTGAGACGCTCTTTATGCTCATAAACAACTCTAAGTGACTGATTCTCATGAAGTATGCTATTTAATTTAGCGATCTGACATTGTGTCATTCGGCTGGGTTCACGCACCAACATGGTCTGAACGTCGTTCAACACATGGCGATTGTCACTGATAGGCATGAGTTCAGATTTCAATACAGGCAGAGTTACTTGTTTGGCGTAATCCGCCATCAAATGCAGCTGGCTAGTCAGGAGTGCGCGCATGGTATCGACATCAATGACGTCACGCGCCGATGTCTGTAAAGGTTGTGGCGCAACCTTCTTAACATTTGCTAATCCGAACCAAGATAACACGGTGATATACATCCAGCCGATATCAAACTCCCACCATTTAACAGAAAATTTAGCTGAACTAGGATAAGCATGATGATTGTTGTGCATTTCTTCACCGCCAATCAATATGCCGATATTAGTTAGATTAGTGGAACCATCTTTCGGCTCAAAATTACGATATCCCCAATAGTGGCCAGCTCCGTTAATAATGCCAGCGGCAAAAATAGGAATCCAAGCCATCTGAACGGCCCAATAAGTTAATCCTATCGGCCCATAAAATAGCACACATAATATCAACCATAAGGTAATGCCAAGGTTACGATGACGTGAATAAAGGTTGTTTTCTATCCAGTCGTCGGGAGCACCATGGCCAAAATCTTTACAAATTTGTTCATCTTCAGCGGCTTTTCGATATAACTCCGCACCTTCAAAGAGTACTTTTCTTATGCCATACACATATGGGCTGTGTGGATCTTTTTTATCTTCGGTATGAGCGTGATGTTTACGGTGGATAGAAATCCATTCTTTTGTGACTTGGGCGGTGGTAGCCCACAACCAAAATCTAAAAAAATGACTAATTATTGGATGCAAGTCAATGGCGCGATGAGCCTGACAGCGGTGTAAATATAGGGTTACTGCAACAATGGTGATGTGTGTAGTCAACAAAACACACAATAATTGTCCCCACCAGGGTAAATCTATTAGACCTTCCAACATCAACTATCCTTGAGGCATATTGCCGAAACCACGTAGTGCGAGGATCATACTCGGCTTGCAATACCTGCGACAAGTATTAGATTTTTATCATGTATAACTACTGTCGATAAAAAAGCTCATCACGACATCCGATGGCGTGTAAAATCAAGCTCATGGGCATCAACATCAGTAATACTATTGAAACTCATTAGCCAAAATTTCAATCATTGTTTACAAATCAAACACCTAAATATCGCATAACCTTGGTTTAAAGCAGCACATTTAATGAATACATTTAAAGAACTCACGTGATAACAATGGATCTCAAGCCCACAACCGCAATCAATATCATTTTGTCGCCTAAAAGTGAGCAAATTCAGAATGATGATCAATTTTGTGTCGATTTTGACGTGGCTTCTGCAAACTCTGGGCAGGCCATTCCTCTGCAAAACCTTCACACAGAAGTTATCCGTGAATGCTGGTCTGGACTGCAAGCCACAACCGAACAGGCTGACTGGCAATGCTTCACTAATGATGAATTTTTATTGGCCAAGGTGCCCTCTGCTCTGTGTTCTGAGGCATTGGTAAATACAGCGATGGACACGGTCACACAGCGGGCCTATTCAGCCATCTTCGAATTGATGCAAGAGCTTGGCTATCCACATTTATGTCGCACCTGGAATTACTTCTCTGAAATTACTGGAGGAGACGCACTCCCTCACAACCACTACCAATTATTTTGCTCTGGTCGCAGTCGTGCCTATCAACAATATCAACAGCCGCAGCAATACCCAGCAGCAACTGTGGTGGGCTTACCTGAAGATGGTCTTCATATCTATTTTTTAGCCGCTAAGCACGCAGGGCATGCGATTGAGAACCCACAGCAAGTAAGCGCTTACGAATATCCAAAACAGTACAGTCAGGATGCACCCTTGTTTGCTCGCGCTTTACTTCATCGCACGTCCACACAAACATTATTTTTTGTCTCAGGCACTGCAAGCATCATCGGACATAGCAGCCAGCATATTGATGATGTAAGACAACAAACTCATGCTTGTTTGGATAATATCGAGGCGTTAATTGAAACCGGACAGGAACAACATGCACTTGGTATAGCTAGCTTAGCGCAGTTCACACAGTTCAAAGTTTATGTGAAACATATGCAAGATTTCTCCCTCATTGAAGATCAGATACAACAACGATGCGGTCAACAGCCACAAATAGTTTATCTGCATGCAGATCTGTGTCGTAGTGATCTTTTAGTTGAGATAGAGGCATGTCATATTCAAGATAGCCTCAGCTAACATGCCAGAATTACCTGAAGTAGAAATTACACGACGTGGTATAGAACCTCACATTCTTAATCAAACAATTACTCAAGTTATTATTCGCCAAGCACAATTACGCTGGCCGATACCAAAAAATATCAAGACTGATTGCACACAACAGGTGATTCAAACAGTTGCTCGTCGCGGCAAGTATTTACTCCTGAAGACTGAGCGAGGCCATTTAATTATGCATCTAGGCATGTCTGGAAGTTTACGAATTGCTGACACTGAGAGCACCATTCGCAAACATGATCACTTTGATCTGGTATTCAAGGATTTCAGCTTGAGGCTACACGACCCCAGACGTTTTGGATCTGTGTTGTGGGCTAAGCATGACCCTTTACAGCATAAACTCTTAGCTAAACTTGGGCCCGAGCCTCTCAGCTCAGAGTTTACAGCCGAGCATCTTTATTACACATCACGCACTCGTCGTGTGGCAGTCAAAGAATTCATTATGCATTCTCATGTGGTGGTTGGGGTGGGAAATATTTATGCCACTGAAGCGCTTTTCATGGCGGGGATTAATCCTAAACGTGCCGCAGGGAGTATTTCCTTACAACGCTATGTCCGCCTTACACTAGCGATTAAAACCGTCCTCGCCAGAGCATTAGAATGTGGCGGTACAACTCTGAGAGACTTTAGCAATGAGCGCGGACAACCCGGATACTTTAGTATAGAACTGCAAACTTATGGACGCGCGCAACAACCCTGCGTGGTGTGTCAAAAGCCGCTGACCGCTATAAAGCAAGGTCAACGCACAACGACTTACTGCACGCATTGTCAAAAATAAAACTATTCGCCTTGCACTACAGACAAACCCTCACCCCGTGGATCTGAAGCCGCACTCATATTATTGCTTTGCATGTGCTTGCTGATCACTTGCATATTGCCATAGCGATAACTAATCTCTTTTAAGGTATGACCTTTTTTGATTAACGCTTGCTGCACCTGTTGCGACAGTGCGTTTTTTTCAAACTGAATAACATCTGGCATATATTGATGATGGAAACGTGCTCGACTAACTATCTTGTCACTAGAAGCACCCTGCTGGAACTCGATTAACGCTAATACCAACATGCTGATAATACGGCTACCGCCAGGTGTACCAGCGATTAATAATCGATCTTTAGAATAAGCAAATAGTGGTGTCATACTCGATAACATACGTTTACCCGGCTCGATAGCATTAGCCTCTGAGCCCACTAAACCATAAACATTACCTACGCCAGGCGCGATGGCAAAGTCATCCATTTCATCATTCAGCAATATACCCGTGCCGGGTGCAACAAAACCGCTCCCGAAGGGATAATTGATAGAGAGCGTTGCTGCGACATAATTACCTGCAGCATCTATGACAGAAAAGTGTGTGGTATCTTGACCCTCGCTGGCTTCTATATCAGCAAGTGATTGACTGACACTGGCACGCTGGGGATCAAAGGTTTCAAATTTCTTTTGAGCATATTGTTTATCCAGCAACATCTGCATAGGGATCTGTGTGAAATCCGGGTCACCTAAAAAAACCGCACGATCTTGGTAGGCTCTACGCATGGCTTCTGCTACCACATGCACCTGTTGAGTCTGTGATAGTTGATCTAATTCAATGCTATCTAACATTGATAATATTTGCGTTACGACTACACCACCTGAGGTCGGCGGTGGTGGCAGCACTAGTGTCAAATCTTTATATGATGATTTTATTGGAGTTCGTAATTTAATTTTATATTGATGCAAATCTTCAAGCTGCCAAATACCTCCTGCTTGCTGCACACCTTGCACTAACCTCTTAGCCAACTCACCATGATAAAAAACTTCCTGCCCATGTTCAGCAATCAGTTCCAAACTATTAGCCAAATCTTTTTGCACTAATTTCGATTTGTGATCTTGTGATGCCTGTATAAATATTTCATGTGCTGCAGGTGATTTCGATAAGGTTGATGCTCGCATTTTTATAAACTGCTGATGCTGTTCACCTGGCAAAAAACCCTCACGCGCATATTTTATTGCCGCCGCCAGATTAGTGGCCAGATCAAGATTGCCATAGTGTGCAGAGATATAATCTAAGGCTGCAATCACGCCGGGAATCCCCGCAGCAAGTGGTCCATTAACAGAGTCTCTAGTGGGTTTGCCTTGCTCATCTAAATACATATCTTTAGTCGCCGCTAGAGGCGCGACTTCACGACCATCGACCATAATATCGGTGTTCTTTTTTGCATCGTGTAGCAACCAAAAACCCCCACCGCCTATACCACTACCATAAGGCTCTACTACTGCCAGAGCAGCACTAATCGCTACAGCTGCATCAAATGCATTACCTCCATTTTGGAGGATTTCTTCACCCGCCTGAGTTGCCAACGGATGCGCCGTAGCGATGGCATAGGGTGATGCCTGCACACCATGTAACAGCGCGCATATAATTATGATCACTTTGAACATTATTTTTTCAGCCTATTATATTTTTGTTGCAACTCTTGATGAGATTCAGAGTGCGCTGGGTGAGTAAAAATACACACGACAGGACAAACTTCTATACATTGTGCTTGTTCGAAATGCCCCACACATTCTGTGCATAACTGCGGATTGATTTGATAATACTCTTCGCCAAAATCAATAGCCTGATTCGGGCATACAGGCTCGCACGCATCACAACTTATACATTCTTCTGTGATCGCTAGTGCCATAAATAATCAATAAAGAACTATCAACGTTTTTGTTGTAATGCCTGTTCAACACTAGGATGAACAAAGTCACTAATGTCACCTCCCAACATGGCAACCTCGCGTACCAAGCTTGAAGATATAAATGAAAATTTATCTGCTGGTGTTAAAAATATCGACTCTAACTGCGAATCAAGATGACGATTCATACTGGCCAACTGAAATTCATATTCAAAGTCGGACATAGCTCGTAAACCACGGATCACTGCGACTGCTGATTTGCTTTTGGCAAAATCCACCAGCAAACCAGAAAAGCCACATACCTCGACTTGCTGATAGTCTGCCAATACCTGTTGCGCCATCGCTACTCGTTCATCAATATCAAACATGGGTTGCTTAGAGGGGTTAGCAGCTATTCCAACGATCACATGATCAAATACATTCATTGCTCGACGCACAAGATCGGTATGACCATGCGTAATGGGATCGAAGGTGCCTGGATAAACCGCTATCTTTTGCGTCATTGTATGAGTTCAGTTGTGGATTTATGTCGATATAAGACCATATTCTACTTCACCTGCTTTCGACTGTCGCTGCCAAACCCAATCCACTGGTAACTCTGTTGGCAAACGGCCAGTCGCGGCCTCTATATAAATATTTGCATGCGCTTTAATAATCCCAGCGGTATGTATCTGCTTAAGTAACTCGGTCAAATCTACCTGATCAAATGGTGGGTCTATGAATACCACATCATATTGCTGATCTGTTTGAGTGATATATTTAAATGCATCTTGATGAAATATATTCACCTGTGTGGCCTGCAAACGTTGCACTTGTTGTCGCAACATATCCACCACCTGGCGATCCATCTCAATTAAATCAGCACTCAGCGCTCCTCTTGAGGCCGCCTCAAAACCCAAAACACCACTGCCAGCAAACAAGTCTAAGCAGTGGCAGCCGGTAATAGTTGCTTGCAGCCAATTGAATAATGTCTCGCGAGTGCGGCTAGCGGTAGGTCTCAGACCGGTGCGCATCATGACAGGTAGTTTGCTACCTCTCCACATACCACCAATAATTCTTACCTGCTGTGGCGCGTGAGTTAAGCTTATATTATTCTTGCTGCGCACTACCCACCACTACTGTTACAAACGATTTAGGATTCAAACGTCGTTTAAACGCACTTTTTATATCAGCAAGAGTGACCTTAGCAATTTGTTGTCGAAAGTCGTTTAAATAGGTTAAAGGTAAATCGTAATATCCAATCACTGATAAGTAACCCAAAATATCACGATTACTGTCTATTCTGAGAGGAAATCCATTGATAATACTCTGCTTACTGAGTGTCAATTCTTCTTGCGTTGGCCCGTATTGAATAAACTTATCGATCTCATCACGACAGACTGTGAGTGCTTCATCCACTTGATCCGCACGTGTTTGCAAGCCCAGCATAAAGGGTCCTTGGCGCAACAACGGCATAAAGTAACTATAAACACTGTAAGAAAGACCACGTTTACTGCGCACTTCTTCGACTAATCGTGAAGTAAAACCGCCACCACCAAGCACATGATTACCCACATATAGCGTAAAGTAATCTGGATCACCACGTTGAATTCCTACCTGCCCCATTCGCACATGTGATTGCTGAGAGGGGAAATCAACTTTAATAACTTGCTGCTGATTTTCCATGACAGTCGGTATTGGTGGATGCGCTTGACCCTGTGGTAATGCTTCACTGATGTGCTCAGCTAACTCACGTGCAGCTGCTTGATCAATATCGCCTACGATCGCCAACACCGCACCAGTGGATACCATATGTGAGGCATGAAAATTCTTGATGTCGTCGCGCGTGATCCTCTCAATGCTCTGTATCGTGCCATCACCGCTTTGCGCAAATGGATGAGAACCATAGAGTGCTTGGTAGAAGTTATCACTGACTATTGCAGAAGGTGTTTGTTGCTTGTCTTCCAAGCCGATGAGCATGCGTTTTCTTTCACGTTGAAAATCTTTCCCCGGGAAAGATGGCTGCGCCATCACCTTAATATAAAGATCCAGAGCTTTTGAAAATAACTTGGGCTCTGACAAACTCCTTAACAACACACTGGAACGGTCCATATCGACGTTAGAGCTAAATTGGGCACCTACATCTTCAAATCCCGATGCAATGGCGTCTGCATTCAATGTCCCTGCGCCTTTATTGAGGAGCGCATGTGTCAATTTTGATAGGCCTGCTTTCTGACCGTCGCGGGCTGTGCCTGCATCAAATGTGATAGCAACATCTATCATCGGTAATTGTGTGGCCTCTACATGCATCACTTGTATGTCCGTAGAGGTTTTCCAAGTGTTGATTTCAGGTAATGCAATAGCCGTTTGGGCCAACATTAAACTCAGTATAAAAACAATAACTTTCATCATTTACTCACAATTAATTAGTTGCATCTATAGTCACTGGAATCAGCACTGCCACTGTTTTAGTATCTGCGATCAGATATTTTTGTGCTGCCGATCGAATTTGCTCTACAGTCACTGCTTTCACCTTAGCTTCATAATCCTTCATCACTTGCCAACCCAGTCCAACTGATTCTAGAGTACCTATGAGATAAGCCTGACCTTGCACAGAATCTAATTTATAGACTTCACCTGCAACCACTTGAGCTTTGACTCTGGCTAATTCTTCAGAACTCACCAACTCGGTTTGCAGATTTTTGATCTCTCTATCTATTGCTTGCTCGAGTTCCTCTACGCTATGGCCTTTATTTGGTGTGCCTTCAAACATGAATAGACTCTCATATTGAGCGTACAAACTGTAGCCCGCACCGGCACTGGCAGCAATCTCTTGCTCTCGTATTAGATGCTTGCTCAGACGTGAACTTCTGCCTCCATCTAAAATACCGGCGAGGATATATAAAGCATACGCCTCCTCATCATTCTCAATAGTCTTGAGAGTGGGGACTTTATATCCTATTAACATATACGGTAATTTAGCGACGGCTTTCAGCTCGACTCGACGTGTGCCTATTTGTGGTGTTTCAACTCTTGGTTTAACTTCTACCACTGGACGCGTTGGAACCTTACCGTAGTATTTTTCTGCCATGGTAAAAATTTGTTCTGGCTTTACATCCCCAACCACTATCAAGGTAGCGTTAGCCGGTGAATAATAACTCTCATACCAAGCTCTGAGATCTGCCACGTTCATGTTGTCTATATCATTCATCCATCCAATCACTGGATTCTGATAAGCACTATTGTTGAACGCCACAGCATTGAACTGCTCATAAGTTAGTGCGTTAGGATTATCATCCGTTCTGAGACGACGTTCTTCTTTAACGACCTCAACTTCTTTCAGGAATTCGGCTTCGTCCAATGTTAATGCTGCCATTCGATCTGATTCTAATTTGAAGCTAGTCTCTAGCTGTGACACTGATAATAATTGGAAGTATGCCGTGTAGTCTCGGCTGGTAAAGGCATTATCACGGGCACCCACTTGGGCGAGGATTTGAGAGAACTCACCGAGTGGGTATTTAGGCGTACCTTTGAACATCATATGCTCTAACACATGTGATACGCCTGTAATCCCGCTGTATTCGTTAGCAGAGCCGACTTTGTACCAAACTTGAGCGGTCGCCACAGGTGCGCGGTGGTCCTCTTTTACCAGCACTTTTAGTCCATTAGAGAGTGTTTTCTCATGTAAATCGGCAAAACCTGTGACCGGTAATAAAATACTCACAGCCAGCACCATTATTGATAAAATGTATTTATACATAAGCTTTTATTGTTTCAGTGTTGTTGATTCAGTTAAGGTCAGGTCAGATGATTCGAGTTACGAATAGGACACATCTCAGCATCTTTTGTTCATCACTCATCTTTAGAGGATACCACTAAACATTAATCTGTTAGAAACACCATCCATGACAAAATCCATACACCATGACTGAAAAGAATTTATTTGCTCGCCTCAAACAAGGACTATCTAAAACGAGTGGCCTCATGGCTAGCAAGCCTGCGGATACCCAATCTGTCCAGCAAACTCTTGAATCTATTGAAGATGGGTTATTAATGGCTGATGTCGGCATAGATACGACTGAAAAAATTATGCAGCAACTGCATACTCAACTTCAATCTCAGCCCAAACCGCATAACGCAGAGGTGGTGAATAACTGCCTGCAACAAACCTTGTATAACATTCTTGAGCCGTGTAACAAACCTATGTTGCTTGGACGAATTAAGCCATTCTCAATTCTAGTCGTTGGGGTTAATGGTGCTGGCAAAACCACCACCATCGGTAAATTAGCCAAACGCTTAAAGAAAAATCGTAAATCCGTCATGCTGGCCGCAGGCGATACTTTTCGAGCGGCAGCTGTTGAACAACTCATCACTTGGGGCGAAAGAAACGACATCACAGTAATTTCACAGTCCTCGGGAGCTGATAGTGCCTCTGTGATCTTTGATGCTTTAAGTTCTGCCAGCGCCCGTTCCATTGATGTACTGATTGCCGACACCGCTGGACGTCTTCATACCCAGAACGACCTCATGTCCGAGTTACAAAAGGTTAAACGTGTCATGCAAAAAGTTGATACGGATGCACCTCATGAAACGCTGTTGGTATTAGATGCTAGCATGGGACAAAATGCATTACGTCAAGCTGAACAATTTCATGCAGCTATGGATGTGACCGGTCTATGTATCACTAAACTAGATGGAACCGCCAAAGGAGGCGTAGTGCTGGCTATAGCAGACAAATTAGGTTTACCCATACGTTATGTTGGCGTTGGAGAATCCATCGAGGATCTGCAAGTATTTGATGCCAAGCAATTTTCCACAGCGTTAATGGGTGGTGAATAGAGCGCATGATCCGTCTGCAAAACATAGCTAAGCGATATCCTAGCAGTGGCGAGGTGTTAGCGCAGGTCAACTTGGAGCTGGCTCGTGGTGAGCTTACTTTCCTAACAGGTGCCTCCGGCTCTGGTAAGAGCACGTTATTGAAGATAATTGCATTGATTACTGCTCCCACCAGAGGACAATTATATTTCAATGACAAAAATACTACTCGCGTCAGTCGTAAACTCATTTCACAGTATCGCTCAAAAATGGGATTAGTTTTTCAGGACCATCGATTGCTAAATGATCGAAATGTGTTTGAGAATGTTGCTCTTCCATTAAGGATAAACGGATTTGAACATAAAGAAATCCCAGGACGTGTGCGTGCTGCTCTGGATAAAGTAGGACTGTTACATAAAGAAAAATCAACACCTATCTCGCTATCTGGCGGTGAACAACAACGCGTTGGTATCGCTCGCGCCATAGTTCACAAACCAGTTTTACTATTGGCTGATGAGCCGACTGGGAATCTAGATCCAGAATTATCTAGTGATATTATGAGTTTATTTCTGCAGTTTAGTCAGGTAGGAGTATCCACTTTGATCGCAAGTCATGATTTTGATCTCATCAAAAGTTATAACAAACGTATCATGGCATTAAATGACGGTCATTTAAGTGAACTGTCTTATCAGTCAAGTGAGGCTTAGGGTCATGGCGGTCAAACCTACAAACGCTGGTAAAGCTCATTTCAGCCACTGGTTATTGCATCATCGCGAAAGCATAGTAAAAACACTCTCACGGTTCTGGCACACACCTATTTCGTTTATCTCTACTTTATTGTTGATCGCAATCGCATTCGCCATTCCTATCGCCATTCATATTATGTTTCACGCCGTCGATTCCATCACCAGCCAGTGGGACAAAGATAAGCAAATTACTCTGTTCCTGAACGCTGATGTGAACATGCAAGAGGCTGAAAAATTGGCCAGCACACTTCAGCAACAGCTACAGATCAGCGACGCTAGAGCAATAAACAAACAACAGCTGTTGTCCACCTTCGCTCAGGAAACACAATATGCTTTGCTGGGTGAAAGCTGGAAAGATAATAATCCATTACCTCATATTATTGAGTTATCACCCTCTGCCCAAGCTGACCTAGAACAATTAGCCGGCTTATTTGCGACCCATCCCGATGTCGATCAAACTCAATTTGATTGGCTGTGGTTTCAACGTTTGGAAGCTATCAGCCAACTTATATTAACTGTGCAATGGGTGGTCAGTGTGTTGTTGATGCTCACGGTGGCTCTCATTATAGTAAATGTGGTGCGCTGGGAAATCGCTGGCCGCATGGCCGAGATTGAAATTATTAAATTAATTGGTGCAAGTGATAGTTATGTTCAACGACCATTTCTCTACTATGGAGGATTTCTTGGTTTACTAGGAGCATGTCTCGCTATTGCGATGACTTCTCTCAGTTGTTTACTCATCAACCAGTCTGTTTCACCCCTGATGGTGCTGTTTACCAGTGAATTTCGCCTGATGAGCCTAGATCCACTCCAATCATTGTCTCTACTGTGTCTGGGAACAACGCTGGGATTATTATCTGCGGGGATCGCATCACGCGCTAAAATTCAGGCCATAGCATAGTCACCTAGAGGCTTGTACATATATACTCACATGTGCAAATAAACCACTAAATATCAGGTATATACTGGCTTATATCCATATATGAACAGGTTTTTTGCGACATCAACTGAATTTCTGTATAAGGAACTTATAGTCTGATTAGCACTCCTAAAATATGAGTGCTAAAATACCTGTAAATAACTTATCTTAAATCGATGACCAATTCTTTAACCACTATTGCAGACCAAAATTTAACGCTAAAAGCGGGATCTCTAGACGCCTACATCAACGCGGCATATCAATTGCCTGTGTTGACAGCGGAAGAAGAGAAAGCACTTGCTTATCGTTTAAAGAATGAACAAGACCTTGAAGCGGCAAGACAGCTGATTACTCATCATCTGCGTTTCGTCGTTCAGGTGGCACGTGGATATAATGGTTACGGACTGGCACTGGCTGATCTTATCCAAGAAGGTAATATTGGCCTGATGAAAGCTGTTAAGCGTTTCGACCCAGATCTTAACGTACGTCTAGTATCGTTCGCTGTGCATTGGATACGTGCTGAAATGCATGAATTCATTCTGCGTAATTGGCGTATTGTTAAAGTCGCGACCACCAAGGCTCAACGAAAGTTATTTTTTAATCTTCGCAGCAAGAAATCGCGTCTGGCATGGTTGAATCAATCAGAATTAGAAACAATAGCCTCTGATCTTGGGGTTAAACCCAGTGAAGTCTTGGAAATGGAATCTCGTCTAAGCGGGCAAGATATCGGATTCGATGCGCCCGGTAGTGACAATGATTCAGAATATACTGTGAGTGCGCCTGAAGCATACCTGACTAACAGTGAAGATCCTGCTGAGTATGCTGAAAAGAACGACTTTATGAACCACCAGCTTGGTAAACTATCCGCTGGCATGGAATGTCTTGATGAGCGAAGTCGTGAAATCGTGCAGGCACGTTGGTTGAGTGATCAAAAATCAACTCTTCATCAGTTAGCAAGCAAATATCAAGTTTCGGCAGAGCGTATCCGTCAATTAGAATCTAACGCTTTGAAGAAACTTCAGGGCGCGATAGTCGCTTAACCTACCTCTCTCTATTCACTTACAGTAGCTGTTATGGCTATAGAATTGTGATGTAAGGCAAGAACCTGTCTAGCAATAACATTGCAAATAACACCATTAAATAAACGATAGAGTAGACAAAAGTATTAATAGCTTTTGTGCGACTCTTAGTGATTTGCAAGCTGATTGAATAATATAAGAATCCAGCATTCAGCAATAAAGCACTGCCTAAATATAACCATCCAGACATGCCAGTGAAATAAGGCAGTACCGTCACCAAACTCATTAATACCGTGTATAGCGTTATCTGTAAGCGTGTGTAATCCTCGCCATGAGTGACGGGCAACATAGGGATATCAACCTTGGCATATTCTTCTTTTCGATATATCGCCAAAGCCCAGAAATGGGGAGGTGTCCACGTAAATATAATTAGAAACAAAACTAACGCATCTGCATCCACACTGCCCGTGATTGCAGTCCATCCTAATAACGGCGGTGTTGCACCTGCGGCGCCACCGATCACAATATTTTGAGGCGTAGCACGTTTCAAATACATGGTATAAACCACTGCATATCCGACTAATGATAAAAACGTTAGTACGGCTGTGAGCATGTTGATTTTCATGATCAGCAGTACCATGCCTAGAGCTCCGATCAAGACGGCGAACATCAGTACGGAAGTTTTATCTAATGAACCACTTGGCAATGGTCGCAATTTAGTTCTATCCATAGCCGCATCAATACGACTATCGGCAACATGATTAATGGCAGCTGCTGAGCTAGCGACTAATGCAATACCCACCGTTGCATAAAATAACCGCAGTAAATCAACATTGGCAGGATCTGCTAATAACATGCCCACTATCGCTGTAAACACCATCAGCGCTACAACTTTTGGTTTGCAAAGTTCTAGATAATCTCGCCATTGACCTATTGCCTGCCTAGGTCGGCTAGTTACAGATTTAACGGTCATTAATAACCCTAGCTTGTTAATTTCTGGCAGATTTTAGCATATATGCACTCGACACAACGCTAAATAATAACAACAAGGCCACGCCATTGTGGGCCACTGCAATGGCTAATGGGAGCTTATAAACCACATTAGAAATACCCAAAATAATCTGAACTAGCAATAAAACTGAAGCAATTCTTGCCACATTTCTTAACATCGGTGCCTGCTTGGAATTCTTTGCTAGTAAATGTAGGTAACGTCCCAGAACCAGAAGGACCACGATGGCACCGATTCTATGGGTGTAATGAATAGCGACTCTTGCAGGATGCTCGAGAACGCCATATTCATAATCTACACCGAGGCCTCGCCACATCACAAAACCATTGGCAAAATCCATTGGAGGCCACCATTGTTGTTGGCAGGTCGGAAAATCAGTACATGCGAGTGCGGCATAATTTGAGCTCACCCATCCACCTAATGCGATCTGGCAGACTAAAACAATAATGGCGACCACAGAGAAGTTGAATAATTTACCCGCTACCGAACTGTCAATTGCAGGGATGCTTTGCATTCCTCGTAAATATTGCCAGCCAAGTAGGTTAAATAGTGTGAATCCACCGAGTAAATGACCCATAACGATGAGGGGTTTTAACTGTAGCGTTACTGTCCACATACCTAATGCAGCTTGAAACAAGAGTAGTGAACCCAACGTAATACCATAAAATACATGGCGCTCACCATTACTATCTTTTCTCATTAAAAAGACTGCAATCACTAAAATCAAACAACCTAATATGCCCGCAAAATAGCGGTGTATCATTTCACGCCAGGCCTTGCCGACCTCAACAGCACGCTCATAATCTGTATTAGCCAGTGCAATATCAACATCTGTAGTTGGAACGCCTAATAGGATTCCATAACAACCCGGCCAATCTGGGCAGCCGAGCCCAGCATCTGTTAAACGCACGTATGCACCTAAGACGATCACCACAAATGCAAGAATCATGGCAGTCAGAATTACATTTCGAAGTGTATTATTCATTACTGTTAACCTATGTTTGAGATTTTAAGTAATTTCTTAATGTCTTTTAAGAGACCTCGTGATGATGCTTTGTGATTGTACTTCATCATTAAATTACCGTTAGGATCTATTAAGTAAATGTAACCTGATTCAAGTTGCTCTGGTTGTTTAACTTGCTGCTCAACTTGCAGGCTTTTCAACCCACCAATTTTCAAATATTGATGGCGGTTATGAATTTTTTGATCCATATCAAATGTTTGATTGGATGGGTGCACTAATACAGTTTGCACGCGACCAGAGTCTCTACCTGTCGCGATACGCGCTTGGCGCAATTTAAATAATGAGGCCTCACAATTCAGATCACAGTTTTTTGACTGGAATACCAAGTAAGTCCATTTAGTGGCTAACTGTTGCCTATCGAATACAGATTCATCGTTCATTTCTATCTGCAGTATTTCGATAGGTTGTGCAGGATGTATCAGTTGACCATTTGATACCGAGCCTAATGCGGGTAGCTGATCACGGTAGGTATACATCGCGATAGCGATCAATAACGGTACGATAAATACCACTATTAAATAATAACCAGCTCTTTCATTTTTTTTAGTTTCCATAATTACCTTCTATTTCTGAGTAATGGCCTAATACTGTATAGCCACCACAATACTAAGACGGCCAAGGCCATTGCATACCATTGAAAAGCATATCCATAATGTTTCTGGGAACGCATCTGATTGGCAGCCCAGTCACGCCGATAACCATCTGGTTCAGCCCCATCAAGACGCAAGGTAAAAGGTAGTAAACTTAAACCTAGTCTCTCACCTAGCGCTTGATAATCTACAAATTGTATTCTGCGTGGCCATCCAAAATCCTCACCCTCTGCAATGCCACCGAGAGTAAATGAATCATCATAGGGAACATATACACTTCCTGAGATAGTCCTAGTGGTAGCGTCTAGTACAAGTTCAGGTATTTGAGTTCTATTACTACTTTGTGCGATCCAGCCTCGGTCAACTAAAAACCACTTTCTGTCTGGTTCACTATAGAAAGGTGTTAGTACTGAGTAGCCTGCGATTCTATCGCGGATTTGATTATCCAAGATGAACTGTTTACTAGGCTGATATCGGCCTTGCAGTTGAATCTGTTGGTAACGCCACGCTTCAAAAGGAGCCGTTGGAATACCCCTTGCTACTTCGCTATCTATATATGTGATCTGTTGTGTTTCAATTTGATGTTTAACGTTGCCACGTTCTAATTGCCATGTTCCTAAACTCAAAAACAACGTTAAAGTTATTAGTGAACTCAATTGTACAAGCCAAAATCGTATGCCCATCTTAATCTCCAAAAGCATTATGCTCATATGCTCGCTATAATCCACCATACAACTAGACTATAAAGCCAAACTAATGCTTATAAAATTCCTTATCGTAATACTCTTCATCCTGATCGTTGGCAGCCTCGTTTCAGCCATGTTTCATCTTCTCACTAGTAAAGAGAATAATGACAAGACTTTACGCGCACTCAAGTTCAGAATCGGCTTATCAGTACTAGCATTTGTAATATTAATTATCAGTGCTCTGCTAGGATGGATTCAACCTCATGGTATTGGAGGATAAGCATACCCAAAAAAAAGGCGCCGTGTCGGCGCCTTTTTTGTCTTTAAATACTTTCGCTTTACAGTATATATACAAATATAAACAATCCTAGCCAGACCACGTCAACGAAGTGCCAGTACCATGCCGCCGCCTCGAAGCCAAAATGATTGTCCGCAGTAAAGTGACCTCTAATACAGCGTACCAATATCACCGCTAAGATAATCGCGCCAATAGTTACATGGAAGCCGTGAAATCCAGTGAGTAAGAAGAACGTTGATCCGTAGACACCAGAGCCTAGTGTTAAACCAAGGTGAGAATAAGCTTCTACATACTCCAAACCCTGACAGTACATGAAGATTGCACCAAGCAATACTGTTAAAAACAAGCCAATAATAAGCTGAGCTCGGTGACCTGCCTTAAGCGCATGGTGTGCCCATGTTAGCGTTACACCCGACGTTAATAGCAATGCAGTATTAATTGCCGGCAAACCCCAAGCAGCCATAGTTTGGTAATCACCACCAATGTTACCTGGACCATTGGCATTATCCGGCCATGAACTCTCAAAGCCTTGATATAAGAATTCATTAGTCGTTACACCACTACCTTCACCGCTTAACCATGGCAGTGAATACACTCGAGCATAATAGAGAGCGCCGAAGAATGCTGCGAAGAACATCACTTCTGAAAAAATGAACCAGAACATGCCCCATCTGAATGAGATACCAACTTGTTCGTTATAAATACCTTTTTCGCTTTCCTTGACAACCGTGCCAAACCAACCAAAAAGCATGAATAGTAAGATACCAAAACCCACCAACATTGCTGGCGAGCCCCATGAGACATCGTTTAAGAAATTTGCAAAGCCAACTAGCAGTGTGCACACACCCACTGAACCCACAATAGGCCAATGACTTCCGTGTGGTATGTAATATGAATTTTCAGCATGCGCCATGTTCTTTCCTCTATTTATTAATTTATTGCCACCTGCAAGTCGCTTTCAATAGACACGCTCGCTTGTGGATTTTCTGCTGTTATATCAAAAAATGTATATGAGAGTGTTACCACTCTTACATCAGGAGGTAGTTTTGGGTTGATCATAAAACTCAGTGGCATAGCCACCTCTTGACCCGCTAGCACTTCCTGACTCTCGAAACAAAAACACTCTGTTTTTATTAGGTGCTTGTTTGCCTTGTAGGGTGTCACACTTGGTACTGCTTGCCCTATCATGCGGATATTTGTTTCGTTTCTTGCTAAAAAGTTAGTGGTGTAAACCTTTCCAGGTCTTACCTTTAACTGACTGACTTGTGGTTTTACCTGCCATGGCATTTGTTGATTCAATGAAGCATCAAACTCAACAATTACCCAACGCGAAGTATCTTCTACAATTTCTTTAGAGACGAGTTGTGCTTCATCATCGGTGAAACGCAATCCTGTTAAATCACAAAACACATCGTACAAAGGGACTAACACGTAACCAAAGCCAAACATTGATATACATACAATTGCTAGCTTAGTGACCAACCTTCTAAGTGATGTAGTTTCCTTCATTGAGTCTCTTTATTACCAAACAGTTAGTACTCACCTAGTGCATGACTAGGTATTAGCAACTAAAACATAGAATCCCACGTAAATCGCAACAGCCAATAACACCAACAGCATAACTGTGGTGTTAGCGGCTTTTTGTTGCTTATTTTTATCTACCATATCAACGTTTCTCGACCCGACTATTTAATAGCGGGTGGAGTAACAAAACTATGGTAAGGCGCTGGTGAAGCAATCGTCCACTCAAGACCCTCTGCATTATCCCATACTTGGCTAGTCGCCTTCTTACCGCCTCTGATAGCAGCAATCACAATGTATAAGAAGAGTAACTGAGATAATCCAAATCCAAACGCACCCACTGTAGCAATCATATTGTAATCAGAGAACTGCAGCGCATAGTCTGGTATTCGTCGTGGCATACCTGCCAACCCAACGAAGTGCATAGGGAAGAATGTTAAGTTCACAAAGATCGTTGATAACCAGAAGTGAGCTTTACCAAGGCCTTCGCTGTACATGTTGCCACACCATTTAGGCAACCAATAATAGACCGAGGCAATGATCGCAAAGATAGAGCCTGGCACTAATACGTAGTGGAAGTGAGCAACTACGAAGTAGGTATCATGATATTGGAAATCCACTGGCGCCAGTGCAAGCATCAAGCCTGAGAAACCACCAATAGAGAACATCACAATGAAGCCCAAGGCAAATAACATTGGTGTTTCAAATGTCATCGCTCCACGCCACATTGTTGCAACCCAGTTAAACACCTTCACACCTGTCGGCACCGCAATCAACATGGTGGCGAACATAAAGAACAGTTCCCCTGCCAGCGGCATTCCCACAGTGAACATGTGGTGAGCCCATACGATAAACGACAAGAATGCAATTGAACCTGTGGCATATACCATGGAGGCATAACCAAACAGTGGCTTCCTTGCAAATGTCGGGATAATACTCGAGACCACACCAAACGATGGTAGGATCAAAATATAAACTTCAGGGTGTCCGAAGAACCAGAAGATGTGTTGGAACATTACCGGATCACCACCACCTGCTGCATTAAAGAAACTCGTTCCAAAGAACTTGTCTGTCAACAACATAGTGATACCACCAGCAAGTACTGGCATTACCGCAATTAACAAGTAAGCAGTGATTAACCAAGTCCATACGAACAGAGGCATTTTCATTAACGTCATGCCTGGTGCGCGCATGTTAAGAATAGTTGCGATCACGTTAATCGCACCCATGATGGACGATAAGCCCATAAAGTGCATAGATAGAATAACGAATGGCAGTGCATCACCTGTTTGTAATGTGAGCGGTGGATAGAGTGTCCAACCACCTGCAGGACCACCGCCGTCCATGAATAATGTCGACAACATCATGGCGAATGCAAATGGGAGAATCCAGAAACTCCAGTTGTTCATTCTAGGTAGCGCCATATCTGTGGCACCGACCATCATTGGGATTAACCAGTTAGCAAGACCTGTGAAGGCCGGCATCACCACACCAAAAATCATCATAATGGCATGCATGGTTGTCATGGAGTTGAAGAACTGCGGATCAACAAATTGCAGACCCGGTTGGAACAATTCAGTTCGGATGACCAATGCCATCACTCCACCGATTAAAAACATAATAAACGAGAACCAGAGGTACAAAGTACCAATGTCTTTATGGTTAGTTGTAAACAACCATCGTTTAATTGAATAAGGACTCTCAGGATGATCGTCGTGATGATCGTCGGCAGCCGTACTCATGATTTACTCCTTGGTTTAAATACTAAAAATTAAAATCTAAATGTCTCGCTGAGTTTACTCAGCCATTGCATATTCTGTGTTTTGCTCAAGCGTAGTATTGGCCGCTAGGAACTGATCAAACTCAGCTTCTGGTACGGCTCGAACAACAATTGGCATAAAGCCGTGATCACGCCCACATAACTCAGCGCACTGTCCACGGTATACTCCCGGTTCGTTAATGCGCGTCCATGCTTCGTTAATGAATCCTGGGATAGCATCTTTCTTAACTGCAACCGCAGGCACCCACCAAGCGTGGATCACATCATTAGATGTAATTAAGAAACGGACTTTTTTACCTACGGGTAAAACTAGCTCGTTATTAACTTCCAATAAGTAGTTTTGGTTTTTGTTCTCGGCATTGTTAATTTGTGTTCTTGGAGTATCTAACACGCTGTAAAAATCTACACCTTCATCAATGTACTCATAGTGCCACAACCATTGGTAACCCGTGATTTTCACGGTTAGGTCATAGTCGCTGGTATCTTCCATCGCGATTAATGTTTTGGTCGCAGGAATTGCAAGACCGATCAAAATAACAAATGGGATGAAAGTCCAAATAGCTTCCGCAGTAGTGCTTTCGTGGAACGTGGCAGGGGTTACACCTTTAGATTGGCGATGCGCATAGATCGAGTAGAACATCACTGCAAATACAACCACCGCAATGACGACACATAACCAAAATGCGATCATGTGCATGTTGTAAACATCTCCACTGATGTCTGACACGCCACGTGTCATATTGTAAGGCTGAACTGCATGCGCTGAACCCACCATTAGAAGAGTGCCGAATGTAACCAGCATCTTTTTGATCCAGGTATTAACCATCATCTGTGTAACTCCATTTCGATTTCTATAAATTAATTTTTTCTGCCAGCGCGTTTTTGATCGATGAAGCTAAACTTTTACGTTCGTCCTCATTCAAAAATGCGCCAACCTCGTATTCTATGCCTTTGGATTTCATTACCAATCTGCCGTGTTGTGTCGGAGGGGCAGGGGGATATAGCTGAACGCTGGTCCATGCTGTCTGTAACTCATGCAAACGGGTTGCATGGTCTCGCCCTGACTCAATACGAACACGATCTTGATCGATTGAAATCACTTCACATTCCCTTGTTTTGATACTGATCCAGTAAAGCACACCGGCCAGCGATAAAACTTCTGCACCTGCAAATGGAAGAATTACCCACAGGCCTTGGATCGCAAACACTACCGCGATACCAATAGACAAAATCGCTAAGCTCGCCACAAATACTTTAGTATCGCGCCAGCTCATAGAGCAATTGGGTCTAATCACAAATCGCGATGACGCTGGTTCATTATCTGAGCTCAATTTCATCCTCAAAAAACTTCTGGTTTGCAGGCTTACTAAACCTATCGTTTCAACTGACTCTTCCATCCAGTAGTCCTTGGTGCGGCATTATGCCGCATCATGAACCAATTGTCATAACGGATGTTAGAGGTATACGGTTCGTTTAATTATCACTTTTAGGTTATTAAACACACTCTTGGCACTCAAATATGATCCAATTTTGCATGTACAAACTTAAAATGTGGGAATATGGCACAGTACAAACGGTCAAATATAAATATTTTACAGGTTATTAAGTTTTTTTAGCTGTGCCATATATCACTTCATAGGTGGCAGGGTATATCCCTAGATTGTGCGCAGAAGCTGGATAGTTTGCTAACATTTTTGAAAATTTTGACTTTCCAAAGAGGCCCTTAGATGAACTTTTATGATGATTCGCGCCTACCGCCTTCAAATCCCTCAATAAATCGATAGGATGACGATATCCGATCTCGAGCAAAACCGTAGTCAACTCAATCTGTTCAAACCCTGCTATCAACAAGGCTTTTTCAATCTCTTGCAAAGCTGCAAAAACGCCCACATGCGCATCCTCGTCAACCGCCCCAAAAGCCTGCCGTAATTCTTTTAAACTATCAGGCCCAAAAGTCGAGAAAACCAACACCCCATTGTCGTCTAACACCCTTCGACACTCTGAAAATACTGCTGGCAAGTCCTCGCACCACTGCAACATAGAATTACTCAAGATAAGATCAAAGGATTGATTTTGCAGGGGTAGATGAGCACTGTCTGCACATATGGATGGATGATTGACTGTCTCAGGTTGCTTCTGATTATGTTGGGCGTAACTCAGCATTGCCAAACTTAGATCAAGCGCAACGTAATACGTATTCTTGTGTTGCAGCAGCAACTTATCCCTACTCAAGCCGGTTCCACTGCCCAAGTCTAATAGGCGTTTAGCACGATTATCACCTCTAGATATTTGATCTAGGCACTCAAGCGTTAAGTCTATGGCCTGTACCTGCACTTTTGCCGCCGCATCGTAACTATTCGCCGCACCTGAGAAACATGATTGTATTTTGAATTTATCCATATTGCTTAAAAGCAAGCCCTCTTAGAATCTAGAAAAGAAGAAATTTGTTCAGCCACTCGCTGCGGACAGGACAATACCGGTGCATGACCTACCTGTGGCCACGACACCCATTCAGACTTTGATTGTTGGGCAAAATATTCTGCATTATGACAATCCACGATGGCATCATCAGCGCCTAGAATAAAGTATTTTGGGCAAGCCAGACTGAGCAGTTGTTCAGAGAAGTCTGTTTCTAACAACTCCAGACCGACTTGTAACTCACTCATACTCTGGCTAGAAACATCCTCATATGACCGGAACTGCTTGAGCACTGTTCGTGCATTTTCGTCCCCCACCACCTGTAATGCTTGAAAACTTTTAATAGTGGAGGCTGGATTAACATCAAAGTTTTTTTTCAATGCCAGATATTTATCAAAATCTATGCCTGAGCGAAGATTATCAGGGCTGACAAATTTAGGTGTAGAAGCGATAAAAACAATACTTTTCACACACCTCGGATGACGTGCAGCCAGGCGAATGGCAATCAAGCCACCCATTGACCATGCCAGCACATGACTAGCTGATTGATCAGAAGACAGATAATTCTCAGCCAATTTATCCACGTACTCATCTAGCTGTGCCAACGTCCCATGATCACAGGCCTCTTGACTCCATGGCGGTATGACATTATTTATCTGGCAACATGTTTCTAATGCTGGAATAATTAAGTCCCATACGTGATGAGAAGAACCCCAACCAGTGAGCAATAACAAGTTCTCTTTCATTCTCTGTTGTCCGATCATTTAATTGAATTTCATGAATATATCAGTCGACCTTATTGCATATGTGATTGCAAGCTATTTGATTGGCTCCATCTCCTGCGCCATTATTTTTGCAGGCTGGATGAAGTTGCCAGACCCACGGCAATTAGGTTCTGGCAATCCCGGCGCCACCAATATGTTACGCACTGGGAGTAAAAAAGCCGCCGCTTTAACCCTAGCAGGTGACTTATTGAAAAGCTTACTACCTCTTCTAATCGCGCGCTATTTGAATGTTAATGAAGTGATTCTATGTTGGATGGGAGGTGCTGCAATTATTGGTCATATGTATCCCATCTACTACCGATTTCAGGGTGGCAAAGGTGTCGCCACGACACTCGGAGTACTGCTGGCAATACATTGGCCGCTAGCATTAATCTGGTCAGGAGTATGGGTAAGCATGGCTAAACTATCACGCTATTCATCATTATCTGCACTCACCGCCACCGCCCTGCTACCCCTGGTCGCATGGAGTCTCGGTCTCTCTATTGAAGTCATCAGCTTACTAGTGATTATTTCAATACTGGTATTTTGGCGCCACCGCAGCAACATTACTAAGCTCATTCACGGGCAAGAGAGCCGTATCAGCGGATCAAAATAATCATCTTCGCACTTCATCCAAGGGCCATCTTGGGTACACACGAACTTGTTTCGCTTCCAGTGTGCGTTTCTCGATAGCATGTAACAAACCCGCGTATGCCACCATCACACCATTGTCTGTGCAGACTTTTAGAGGCGGGAATAATATTTCTTTCCCCTGATCAGTAAAACCCTTGAATTTTTCACGCAAGGCTTGATTAGCGCTCACACCTCCTGCGATGACTAATGTATTGAGTTCGGTTTGTTGAAAAGCGCGAGCGCATTTCTCATACAGCGTGTCGACTATTGATGATTGAAACGCATACGCTGTCTCTTCCTGATCATGCTGACTTTGTGATGATTTTTGATAGCTCAGTAAGGTGTGTGTTTTGAGACCGCTAAAACTAAAGTCCAAACTATCGGCTTCCAACATGGACCTTGGGTATCTCATGGTTTTGTCGACAGCAGAGCGTGCCAGCTTCTCTATTATGGGCCCTCCGGGATAACCTAAACCCATATGTTTTGACACCTTATCGAATGCTTCACCCACAGCATCATCGCGGCTTTGGCCCAATACTTGATAATCACCGAGGGCGCGCGCATGCACAATCAAGGTATGCCCACCCGACACCAGTAATGATAAAAATGGGAATTGTAATTGTTCAGGTGATTTTTGTGAGGCTTCAAGAAAAGGCACTAATAAATGCGCCTCCATATGATGAACTGGAATCGAAGGCACACCTAAAGCCCACGCTAGCGCCTCTCCAACAGATGCCCCGACAAACAAGGCACCAACCAGACCGGGGCCTGCCGTATAAGCCACAGCATCAATGTCTTTAATAGTCAGTGATGCCTCTTGTAAACACGCTTTAATCAAGGGCAGGCACTTACGCACATGATCGCGTGAGGCTAATTCAGGGACCACACCCCCATAATCAGCGTGTAATTCGACCTGAGAATAGAGACGTTCTGCTAGAATTTGCCCACTCTGATCAATGATGGCAATGCCAGTTTCATCACAAGATGACTCAATACCGAGGATTTTCATGAGATTTATAGGTTGTTTTTGCTAAAAATAGCGATTTAAGTGTTGAAATCGAGCATGGCACAATTATAATCCATCGTCCCATGCGTCCATTGTACGATTCGTGAAAGCTATTTTACGCCAAAAATGTTTGCGTAGAATAATTGAATCTCCCTATGGTCACATAATTTAAGCCCCAAACACACGATATTGAGGATTTATGCCTGGAGTAAGAGTTAAAGAAAACGAGCCATTTGACGTAGCGTTAAGACGCTTCCGTCGTTCATGTGAAAAAGCCAGTGTACTTACAGAAGTACGCCGTCGTGAATTTTATGAAAAGCCCACATCAGTTCGCAAACGTAAAGCCGCCGCTGCAGTGAAGCGCAACCTCAAGCGCGTATCACGTACATCACTCAAGCGTAAGCGTCTTTACTAGATTTATTATAATTTGTGTCAGACACTAGCCTGAAACAACAGCTCACTGCGGATATGAAATCCGCAATGAAAGCCAAAGATAAACAGCGTCTGACCACCATCCGCTTAATCCTTTCTGCCCTTAAGCAGGTTGAAGTTGATGAACGTATAGAGGTTGATGATGAGCGTCTAATTATCATTCTCGACAAGATGGCTAAGCAAAGACGTGAATCCATCAGCCAATACAAGCAGGCAGGACGTGAGGACTTAGCTGAGATTGAACAGTCTGAGTTAGATATTATCAAGGCCTACCTTCCCGCAGCACTCTCCCAACAAGAGATTGCACAGTTAGTCGAACAAGCTATTACTGCCACCTCAGCCAGTTCAATGAAAGAGATGGGCAAAGTAATGGCTATGCTCAAGCCTCAACTCCAAGGTCGAGCTGATATGAGTCAAGTAAGCCAACTCATAAAAAGTCAATTGTCCAACTAGTATTATTGCCTCTAAGACGTCACTATAGAGCGCATTACTCTACCTACAGCCATCGCCCATGACCGCGCTTAAAAACGATACTTTCATTCGTGCCCTACTCGGACAGCCGATAGACCACACGCCCATATGGATCATGCGCCAAGCAGGGCGTTACCTTCCTGAATATCGTGCCACGAGAGAAAAAGCAGGAGACTTCCTGACTTTGTGTAAGACTCCCGAGTTGGCTTGCCAAGTCACCATGCAACCACTAGAACGTTTTGACTTGGATGCTGCCATCCTATTTTCAGACATACTGACTATTCCAGATGCCATGGGACTAGGATTAGAATTCCGTGAAGGTGATGGACCAGTATTCACTCGCCCAATTCAAAGCTTACGTGACATAAAAAATCTGGCAGTACCTGACCCACATGATGAATTAGATTATGTCATGCAAGCTGTCTCAACCATACGCAGAGAACTCGATGGTCGTGTGCCATTGATTGGCTTTTCTGGTAGTCCATGGACTCTAGCTACTTACATGGTGGAAGGTGGTTCCTCTAAAGATTTCGCTAAAATCAAAGGTCTGCTTTACACCAGCCCTAAAGAAACTGAGCACTTGCTTGATATTATTAGTGACAGTGTTGCCAGCTACCTGAATGCACAAATTGAAGCTGGCGCCCAAACTGTCATGATATTTGATACATGGGGCGGCACGCTCACACCTGAACATTATCGCTGCTATTCATTGGCACCGATGATACGAGCTGTTGAAAAATTGCATCGTGAATATGACGGTGCAACCATACCTGTCATTTTATTCTCTAAGGGAGCTAATCATTCGCTTAATGAGTTAGCCGACTCAGGTGCTAATGGGGTGGGATTGGATTGGACTATCAATATTAACGATGCCAGCGACATCGTCGGTGACCGTGTCTCTTTACAGGGCAACTTAGATCCTACCGTGCTTTACAGCACACCTGAGACGGTTATTGAACAAGCCAAGAAAATTCTTGACGCTTACCCTAAGCATAGCGGCCATGTTTTCAATTTAGGGCATGGCATACATCCAGGCATCAAACCTGAAAATGTAAAAGCTTTGGTAGACTTCGTTCATCAATATAGCCGCGACCAAAAATCCAGATAAAACACTTCAATCTGCAATGACCATGAATGCTGATGGGTGTTTTTAAAACAGCTGCTCTATCGGTTTTTGTTCAATTGGTCCTTGGGTATCAGCATCAGTCTCTTGGTTAGTATTAAGCTGATGACGAGCTGGCACTTGATTAAGCAAGAAAGCTTCTTCAATCCCTTCTTCAAAATCATCATCAACAAGCAACCCTGTATCAGGATGCACTTTCAGCTGCACCATGTTGTTGGGCAATCGTGTCTGTGTGGAAGGCACACCTTTTAACGCAAAACGCATATAGTCAATCCAAATAGGTAATGCCGCCACTCCACCCGCTTCCCTGCGTCCCAATGACTGAGGATCATCAAAACCCAACCAAACAACTGTAGCGGCCTGTTTATGAAAGCCCGCAAACCAAGCGTCAGTTTGATCATTGGTTGTACCTGTCTTACCTGCAATATCTTTACGCTCTAATACTCTGGCTCTACGCCCTGTGCCATATTGGATCACATCATTGAGCATGCTGGTAAGTTGATAAATATTTGACTCGCTCACCACACGCGGGGCAAAATCCTGTGGTGGCATGTCAGTGGACACTTGTTCATCAATCAGATCATTCTCCATCTCTGCTTCAGATTTGAATTCCGACTCGAATTCTAATTCGAATTCTAATTGTGAGAACTCATTATTAATCTGCATACACTGCGCATCACAAATCACTGCAGGTCTAGCTGTAAATATGTCGTCTTCTTGAAACTTTTGGATACGCTCGATGAAATAAGGCTGCACCTCATACCCACCATTTGCGATCACACTATATCCTTGTGCTATTTGCATCGGTGTCATCGCACTGCTTCCCAGCGCCAGTGTTAGATCATTTGGTAACTGTGCAGTATCAAAACCAAATTTAGCGATGTGTTGCTTGGCAAAAGATTTGCCGATATCTCTGAGCAGTCTGATTGAGACCATATTACGCGACTTGGTCAAAGCCAAGCGAAGTCGTGTCGGTCCAAAGAACTTGCCAGAATAATTATGGGGCCGCCAAGCATCTTCTGTTTGCTTGCTCTCAAATACCACTGGTGCATCATTGACTAAACTAGCCGGCGTAAATCCTGCTTCTAATGCTGCTGAATATATAAATGGCTTAAACGAAGAACCCGGTTGTCTGGACGCCTGTATGACACGGTTGAATTTACTATCATAAAAATCAAAACCACCCACTAAAGCCACTACCGACCCATCCTCTGGATGAATGGAAACAATCGCACTTGAAGCGGCGGGTTTTTGCCGTAACTGCCAACCCAAATCAGTGTGTTGTACTCGAATCACATCACCTACTGCCAGCACATTAGTCACTTTTTCTGGTCTAGGTCCAAGTGCATTGACTGACAAATATTCTCTTGCCCACTTAACTGCCTCTAGATCTAGAGTGATGATGTTTCGATCTACTATCACCTGAGCTGTAGTTTCATCCACCTGTGTAACAACACCCGGCTGTAAAGGACCAATATCGCTAAACTTACGTATCTGCTCTGACAGAAGATCAGGATCTAGCATCACCTCTTGTTCAATTTGCATCTCTGCACCTCGATATCCATGACGCATATCGTAAGCCATCAAACCCGCTTGTAATGCTCGCACTGCAACTTGTTGTTTGTCTGCATCTATCGTCGTGTAAACGTTATAGCCTACCGAGTAAGCACTCTCTCCATAGGTCTCCACCATATACGCTCTTACCATCTCACCGATATAAGGAGCATCTACCTCTACATTAATAGAGTGTTTTCGCGCCACAATGGGGGCATCCAGAAATTCCTGGTATTGCTGTTGTGTAATCATTTTCAACTTATTCATGCGACCTAAAACATAGTCACGACGAATTTTTGCACGCTTGGCATTAGTCACAGGATTATAAGCAGAGGGAGCTTTAGGTAAACCGGCGATCATAGCCAGCTGAGGAATTGTCAATTCTTGTATGGTTTTGCCGTAATAGACCTCAGCAGCCGCGCCCACACCATAAGCACGTTGTCCTAGGTATATTTTATTTAGATATAGCTCAAGGATTTCATTCTTAGATAGTGTTTTTTCAATTCTCAGGGCCAACAAGATTTCTTTTATCTTGCGTGAATAAGTTCGTTCTGGAGTGAGAAAGAAATTTCTCGCCAATTGCATAGTAATAGTGCTGCCACCTTGCACCTTACGGCCAGTCATAATCAAATTAAGACCCGCTCTGATGATGCCTTGGTAATCAACACCCGGATGTGAATAAAAACGATCATCCTCTGCCGCCAAGTAGGCATTGACCAAATGAGCGGGCATTTCTTCATAAGAAACAGGAATTCTGCGTTTTTCACCAAACACTGCGATCAATTTTCCATCACGACTGAACACCTTAAGCGGTGTCTGTAGCTGCACATCTTTGAGTGTTTCCACTGACGGTAATTGTTGTGAGTAAAAAACCACTACGGCCGCTGCTAGACCAATAATAGCGACAGACAGGATTAGAAACCGGATAAAAGCCGTTTTGAGAGCGCTCAAAGACAATGACATAGGACTAAAATAACTAAAAGTTCATGAGTGAGTAGTGTGACAAACAATTTGCCACAAAGTGCTTTTTATCACGAATCAAAAAAACTCTCATCAACTATCAAGCGATGAGATGGAAATATAAAAATAAAATATAGATAAAACCCATAACTATAGGAAAGTTCAGTGTTTAACATCGGTCAATCTCAACAACCCACTTTGGGCATTGATATCAGCACTAGTTGCATCAAAGTGTTACAACCATCGCCACATCAAAAGTGCCATTCTTTGGGGACTTACCGATTGCAGGAAGATTATTCAGAAATGAGAGTAAAAGTAATAATAAAAAAGAATTACTGATCTTCATGACCCCTAAAATAATCGATGAAGAATTAAACATCACGCTTTAATCCAAAATCATCACATAAAACGCCCTGCGCTGATGGATTTTTTTGTTTAAAATGATATCAAATCATTCAATGCACAATTATGCGCAAACACATCATCTTAATTGGCCCAATGGGTGCGGGGAAATCTTCGCTCGGTAAACGACTCGCCAAACGGCTAGATTGCCCTTTTTATGATAGTGACCATTTTCTGGAAGAGCGCACTGGTGTCAAAATCACTACCATCTTTGAATTAGAGGGCGAAGATGGATTTCGTACACGCGAACACAATATGCTGGAAGAACTACTAACACATGATGCAGGAGTGATTGCTACCGGTGGAGGAATCGTCACCCATGACAGAAATCATATTATTCTTAGACAAGCGGACAATATCGTTATTTACCTGGTGGCCTGTGTAGACTCTCAACTTAAACGCACCTCACATGACAAATCACGTCCTCTGCTTCAAACACCTGATCGTCATGCTAAACTGCAATCATTGGCCCAACAGCGCAGTCCTTTGTATGAACAGTTTGCAGACATCATTATCGATACTGACAAACAAAACATCAATCGATCTATCGACTTAATCATGCAACAACTTAAGCGATTAAAGCTTCTGAGTTAAAACCAAGATCACATCACCATTAGCCACTAAGTATTACTAATCAATAGACTCTATGGAAACACTTACGGTACAACTCAATACACGCTCATACCCAATCTATATTGGGGAAGATATTCTCGAACGTGACAATCTCATCAGTCAACACATCAAAAGTCAGCGTGTCGTCATTATCAGTAATGAAACGGTTGCACCTTTATATCTGACACCATTAAAAAATGCTCTCAAGGCATTTGAATGCCATGAGATTATTTTACCTGATGGTGAGCAGTACAAAAACATGCTGACCTTGGAAACTATATTTGATGCGCTTTTGGAACAACGCTGTCCACGCGATGCAACCATAGTTGCTCTCGGCGGCGGTGTGATTGGAGATATTACTGGTTTTGCTGCTGCCTGCTATCAACGTGGCGTCGACTTCATACAAGTCCCGACTACATTATTATCACAAGTGGATTCATCCGTCGGAGGTAAAACAGGCATCAATCATACCCTGGGTAAAAATATGATCGGGGCATTTTATCAACCGCAATGTGTGATAGCAGATATTCATACACTACAGAGTTTACCCCCACGTGAATTAAGCGCCGGTATAGCAGAAGTCATTAAATATGGATTATTGGGTGATAAAGATTTTTTTAACTGGCTAGAAAACAATATGTCCAGCCTAATGCAGCTGGATAGTGCTGCCGTGACTTATGCCATACAGACTTCATGTCAGTGTAAGGCAGACATCGTTGCCAGCGACGAGCAAGAAAAAAGCGGCCGTCGTGCATTATTGAATTTAGGGCACACCTTTGGACATGCTATTGAAACAGGCATGGGCTATGGCACCTGGTTACATGGTGAGGCCGTAGCTTGCGGGATGGCTGTGGCCGCTGAGTTTTCTGCCCGCTTAGGGTGGTTAGCTGATGATGACGTAGTCAGAATTAAACACGTACTGGAAAGCGCACATCTTCCTGTAGCGATACCACAACAATTAAGTGCAGAACAAATGCTAGATTTAATGGCACTCGACAAAAAAGTACAAGCAGGCAAACTTAATCTGATTCTGCTAACAAAAATCGGGGAGGCAGTAATGACTCATGAGTATGATCAAGCATTACTATTAGCCATGTTAACTGACTTAACTTCATCAACAAATTAAGCCTATGGCCTCCCTGTCACTAGCGCCGTATGCTGTTACACAACAACACTCCATAGGACGAGATACGTCCGAGATCTCATGTAATACTCGCTCAGAATTTCAAAGAGATAGAGACCGCATTATTCACTGTACAGCATTCCGACGCTTGGAATATAAAACTCAGGTCTTTATCAATCATGAAGGGGATTTGTATCGCACTCGTTTAACCCACTCTCTTGAGGTAGCACAGATTGCACGCTCCATTGCTCGTGCTTTGCTACTGAATGAAGATCTCACAGAAGCCATTGCTCTTGCCCATGATGTCGGTCATACACCATTTGGACATGCAGGACAGGATGCACTCAATCATTGCATGCGAGAATATGGTGGCTTCGAACATAATTTTCAGTCTTTACGTGTGGTAGAACATCTAGAAGAAAAGTACCCTGAGTTCGATGGGTTGAATTTAATGTTTGATACACGCGAGGGCATACTCAAACATTGCTCATTGAAAAATGCACGACATATGGGCGCTCTGGGTCAACGCTTCATTGATAGAACTCAACCTAGTCTGGAAGCACAACTGACCAACATTGCCGATGAAATAGCCTATAACAACCATGATGTTGATGACGGTCTGCGTTCCGGTCTAATCTCAATTCAACAGCTCAGAGAATGCAGCTTATTTGCCTCCCACTTTGAATCTGTTGAGAATCAATATCCCGGCTTATCCGATAAAAGAAAAGCTCAAACTGTGATACGTAACATGATAGATCGTTGTGTGACCGATTTAATTGAGACCACTCAAAATAATATTACACAGCAAGAAATAAAAAGTATTGAGGATGTGCGTAACAATAACCAACCACTGGCTGGCTTCAGTCCAGAAATAAAAACCCAGATTGTCGAGCTCAAATCATTTCTCCACAGCAACCTCTACCAACATGAACAGGTTGCGGCTATGAGTCTTAATGCTAAAACAACTATTAGCACTTTATTTGATGGCTTTTTTGAGGACAGCGCCTTACTGCCCCAAGAGCATCAAAAAAAGGCATTACACAAACAACAAAATCAAGGGGTTGATGGATATGCGCGTGTGATTTCAGACTATATTGCCGGCATGACCGACCGATATGCACAAGCTGAATACCAGCGCTTGAAAACTTAACTGCATGGCTATCCAGCAACAAACAAGTTCTCTCTCTGTGCAGCAACTCAGAGCATTGGGTTTAAAACACGACCCCTTCTCATCACAAGTCGATGCAGATTCTCTCTACACAGACAGTCATCTTGAGATGATAGTGAATGTTATCCTGCAATCTCTTAAAGGAAACAATCAATCAATTGTGTTACTTGCTGAACGCGGCTTGGGAAAAACCACTCTTCTACGCAAAATATTACAACTCACCTATTCAGAATTTAAATCTTGCGCAATTCGTGCTACCGATACTCTTAGCTTTGAGGATGTATGTGAGAAATTAAAAACCAAATGGAACGTGGGTGAGTCTTCATCCTCGGCATTAAACCTGAGCATTGAAAACCATCTCATCTGTTATTTAGAGCATCATCCCAAGTGTTGCTTGATTATTGATGATGCACATAGCATAGACATGGCCTGTCTTACCCAACTGTTTAACCTCAAAAGCCGACTTGATCAAACTCATCCGCATTCGCTATTTTTTATTTTTGCGGGTGAAGCAGGCTTGAAACTGAAAATGATTCATTTGGATGAAAACACTGATTGTGACTGTGATCATTATCAAATTAATGTGCGCCCGTTAAATCGCCAACAAACCACAGATTACATACAATATCGTATTAATCGTTGCATGATAGAACCTGAGACTTCTGCACAGACCATACTAGACTCAAGCCTCTGCGATGAAATCTATGCAAAGTCACAGGGTAATTTTGACCAAATACATGCATTAGGTACGGTCTCTTTAAAGCAACGTTTTGAACAACCAAACTCATATTCCACATACGACTCACGAGCTCTGACGCAATACTTCTCAAAAAGACTGATTATTGTCCTAGCGCTATTAGTCACCTCTCTGTTGCTTTTATTTTCACCCTTCGTAAATTTTTAACCAGCCTGCTGACACACCTATTGACAAGACAAACGCATCCAGTAGCCTCTACTAACATTACATAACACCTTAGCGATTGACTATGGCGGGTAAAATCCCACAAACCTTCATTGATCAAGTTGTCAACCAAACAGATATTGTTGATCTCATTGATAGCTACATCGATCTGAAGCCTAAAGGCAAAGAATATACGGCCTGCTGCCCATTCCATGGAGAAAAAACACCTTCATTCACGGTCAACCGAGAAAAGCAGTTTTATCACTGTTTTGGTTGCGGAGCGCATGGTACCGCCATAGGCTTTTTGATGGAGCACGAAGGTTTAGAATTTGTTGAAACCATAGAAGTACTCGCTCAACGTCTAGGGTTGGAAGTCAGCTATGAAAAAGGCAGTCAAAAAAATGAGGGTTTATCCGACTTATATGCGGCACTAGAAAAGGCCAGTCATTATTATCAGCAACAACTCAGAAAACAACCTGAGGCAATAGACTATCTAAAGTCTCGCGGTATTACGGGTGCTGTTTCACAGCGTTTTAATATCGGTTTTGCACCACCGGGTTTTGACAACCTCAAAAAACACTTGGACATAAAACCACCCGTATTCATTAAAGCGGGCTTACTCAGTGAGAAATCACCCACCAAAATCTATGACCGCTTTCGTCATCGCATTATGTTTCCCATCAAAGATCCTCGCGGACGTGTCATTGCATTTGGTGGACGTGAAATTGATGGTAGTATGCCCAAATATATCAATAGCCCTGAGACTGATTTGTTTCATAAAGGCAGCACTTTATATGGGCTTTATGAAGCACGCCAAGCTTTAGGCAAAATAAAATCGCTGTTAATTGTAGAAGGCTATATGGATGTTGTAGCGCTCGCCCAACACGGCGTGGACAACGCTATCGCTACTCTAGGAACTGCGACCACTAGTCAGAATATTCGCAATCTATTGCGTTACACGTCCAGTTTGATTTTTTGTTTTGATGGTGACCGAGCTGGTAAAGATGCCGCTTGGAAAGCACTGGAACAAATATTGCCAGAGTATAAAGATGGAATAGACATTCGCTTTGCCTTCATGCCACAAGGGGAAGATCCTGATTCCTTGATTCGATCTGCAGGACAGCAGGCATTTCAAGGACATCTTGATAAAGCCTTACCCCTATCTGAATACTTTTTCACTAAATTATCGGCAGAGGTCGACACTAGTTCGTTAGACGGAAAAGCAAAACTCGCCAATTTGGCTCAACCACTAATCAGCAAAATCCCAAAAATTGTATTCAGAGACTTAATGCTGAAAGAACTCAATGTGCGTGTAGGCGCCTCTATTTCCGCTCCTCATGCTGGCTCTAACTCAAGTGCGAATTCGTCTCCCTACTCGATCCCATCTGGTCAGCAAAAACGCACCCCTAAGTACACCAAAACACGCCTGGCAGTAGCATTATTATTGCGAGAACCTCAACTGGCTGAATACGCACTCGATGAAGAACAATTAAGCCAGCTACAATCTACACCTGGCATACCACTTCTAATTGAGCTATTAAATATTATTCAAATGGAACCAAGCCTCACCTCAAGTGCTCTAATAGAGCGTTTTCATGGTCGAGACGAATACCCAATATTAAAGAAGTTGATCATGTGGGAATTGCCAGACATGAACAATCGAGAGCATTCATTTCGACAAACTATGCAGCGTTTTCTTGAAGATATCCGTAAAAAAGAATTTGATGATTTAATCAATTCTGACCTAAGTTAGGCTTTTGTCACCTAGTTGCGGGTATTTATACCCTATACATCTCATTTGGTAGGTGTGTGATATGAGAAAAACGATTATAATGAGAGGTTTAACCCAATAATTCATTTATATCTCTATGGAACCAGAATCTACTAACGAACAACAAAATCAAGGTTACAGCCTTAAGAACTTGATTGCTAAAGGTAAGGAACAGGGTTACCTCACCTATGCCGAGGTGAACGACCACCTGCCCAATTCAATTGTAGATCCTGAGCAGATCGAAGATATCATCAGCATGATCAACGACATGGGTATAGTCGTGCATGAACAAGCACCTGATGAGCAATCCTTATTGATGTCTGAAACCGCCGCCACAGATGAAGATGTGGCGGAAGAAGCGGCCGCCGCATTAGCCTCTGTCGATAGTGAATTTGGTAGAACCACCGACCCCGTACGTATGTATATGCGTGAAATGGGCACCGTCAATTTGTTGACGCGTGAAGGTGAGATTAAAATTGCTAAGCGTATTGAAGAGGGGCTCGCTCAAGTTTTACTTGCGATAGGCCACTATCCGCGCTCAATTGAACAGTTATTACTTCTATATGCAAAAGTAGAAGGCGAAGAAATGCGCCTCACTGATTTAATCACGGGATTTATAGATCCAGATGCAGAAGATGAAATTTCCACTCCTACGGTTATCAATCAAGCTGACAGCAACAATCAAGATGATAAAGATGATGACGAAGAAGAGGAGGAAGTAGACACAGGGCCAGATCCAGAAGAGGCTCGTGAGCACTTTGAAGAACTTGCTGCTTTGTACAAAAAATCACAATCAGCGACGGTACAAAAAAGTCCCAAGAAATTGCTTGAGGCAAGAACAGCAGTTGCTGAGTACTTCATGCGCTTAAAGCTGAATCAAAAAATTATCGATGCACTAACAGCTAATCTAAGAACTACCGTCGAAGGCATCCGTAATCATGAACGCTTAATCATGGCGTTATGTGTCAATTACTCAGGTATGCCAAAGAAAAACTTTGTTGAGTCTTTTACTGAAAATGCGACCAACAGCGAATGGATAGCTGATGTCATCAAGAAGAAATCAAAATTCTCTGAAGCGCTACTCGAAGTTCAAGAAGAAGTAGTCAAAGAACAGAATAAACTAGGCGTGATTCAAACCAACTCTAAACTCACCATTGCTGAGATAAAAGAGATCAATCGCCGCATGTCCATTGGTGAAGCAAAAGCACGCCGTGCCAAGAAAGAAATGGTGGAAGCTAATTTACGACTGGTGATTTCCATTGCCAAAAAATATACCAATCGCGGACTGCAATTCTTAGACCTTATTCAAGAGGGTAATATCGGCCTTATGAAGGCTGTGGATAAATTTGAATATCGTCGTGGCTATAAATTCTCAACCTATGCGACATGGTGGATTCGACAAGCGATCACACGATCAATCGCTGATCAAGCACGCACTATTCGTATTCCGGTGCACATGATTGAGACTATCAATAAACTTAATCGTATCTCACGTCAGATGTTGCAAGAGATGGGACGAGAAGCCACACCTGAAGAATTGGCTGAGCGCATGGAGATGCCTGAGGATAAAGTGCGTAAAGTGCTTAAGATTGCCAAAGAGCCTATCTCTATGGAAACGCCCATTGGTGATGATGAAGATTCTCATCTAGGTGACTTTATTGAAGATGCCAATATAGAATCTCCAGTGGAAGCTGCCTCCGGTGTTGGCCTGAGTGAAGCAACACGTGAAATACTTGCCTCACTGACACCACGAGAAGCAAAAGTATTAAGGATGCGTTTTGGTATTGATATGAATACTGATCATACTCTAGAAGAAGTTGGCAAACAGTTTGACGTAACACGCGAACGCATACGTCAAATCGAAGCTAAAGCTTTACGTAAACTTCGTCACCCAACTCGTTCAGAGCAGTTACGTAGTTTCTTGGAACTGGAATAAAATTTATCCCCCCATAGCATATTAATACCCTATTAATATGCTATATATATGATGAAATAAATAACGCATCAAACACACTATTAGGGCCTGTAGCTCAGTTGGTTAGAGCAGGGGACTCATAATCCCTTTGTCGTAGGTTCGAGTCCTACCGGGCCCACCAATTCATATTCACCGCATAATTCTATAGTACTGATTAGCTTAAGTTTTTAACTTGCTGCTATGAGGTATGTTAGACAATGCGGAAGACAATCAGTAATCCACCCTATACTTTTACTAAGCGCGGCATCTATTACTTCACTCGTTTAGTTCCACTGAACATTCGTCATCACTATAAACAACCAAGAATTGTTTAGTCACTCAGAGCACGCTCAAGGAAAGACGCAGCAAAACATTCAAAGTCATTCACATACAACTAGATATTTACTGATCAGAACTTAGAATTAATCAGCATGATATCCCCTGCTCTAGCTTTCTATTAAGTCAGCTCACTGTGAAGTCACGCGACTCATGGCAAATGCCATATGTTCATACAGCCACATAGGCGCAGACTACATAAAACTAGAAGTTCTGAACGAGTCATCCCATTGGTGTGCGCATCACTCTGGTCAGCACAAAGAATTAAACAGAATGTTACTGGAGAATATTGTTTTCCACATTACACCAAAAACGATAGAACCAATGTTAACAGTGCCAGCGCAGCATTGAATAAGTGGATAAAGGTATTAACTAAGCATAAAGACAATACAATTCACGGTTTGAGGTACGTACTTGATGACAGATTACGTGCTGATGACCAAGGCTGTCAGCAGGTGAATCATATTGTGCAGGATAGACTTTATCGAAGTAACAGGAAGGGTTTGCTAGCAATGCTTAAATTATAGTACTCTGAGATCACTGAGTGTGTGCCTTTCATGCCACCTAATTATTCTCTAAGATAAACAATAGAGGAGAACAAATTATGAAACTTAATAAAGACAACCTACTTGGCTTCAGTAATGGAGCAGCTCTACAAAAACCGATGATTGGTGGTAAAAGCCCACAAATTGAAATTGACGATGATATGCTACAGGTAGATTTTCAGGATGATTTAGATTCTGATGAAATGAGTAATATAGCTGATAATACTGGACAAACAGATTCGGACAATTCAGAAATCGCCCAACCCTAAGCCATGAATACGAGTCAACGTGCACTAGCATGGATAGCTTTATCTGTCATTAATTGGATCGCATTAGTCCCAGTTACGTTTGGTTCAATACAAGATACTGAGGTCATTATTTGGTTTGCTATAACTACCTTGTTGGGTTTCTTTCTATTTAGAACAAAGAAATAGTCATAACCATTGTAACGATCGGACTGTTAAGAATGTTGCTAAGATGGAACAGACTAGCTTCATGACTTCATCCCAAGTGTTGATAAGATGCATGAAACTGTCTCTTTGCTACAAGCAACGACAGCCGCTATGTCACTAATTCTTGCCATAAGTTTATTACTATCAGAGTCTATGCATTCTTCGATAGTTCACCTGATTCTCTCTTTTTGAGTGTTCAGTTGTAAGTCTTGGAGAGACTTTTATATTTAAGAGCTCTCATATGTTCATACTGTATGACTTTGTGATCTAAGTTATTTTTCTCTACTCTGCCATAAATAAATTTGCAGCTGTTTATTCTGCCTCTGGGCCGATTTCATATATCTCGATATTGGCTTCTTCTATATCACCTGTCACAGCATCTACATCCACTTTAATTTCATAACCGAGTTGTGTCTGAATATCGAATTCATAGGTTATGGAACCATCAAAACCGACTTCATATTCTGATGACATCACTTTGCCAGGATGAAACATAAGTGCCGTTTTTTCTGCCTCTTTTTTTGTCACCTTAGCGAACTTTTTAAAGAGTGGATCATCAGCGGTGGTTTCTCGCTCTACCTCTCCAATAAAACCTTCCTCAGCATTACATTCAACATTATAAGTATTGCCATCTTTCGCTTCTATATCGAACTCATAAATAGGGTCATCGCCTTCGATTTTCATTTCTAGCTTTCTGGCGTGCCCAGGGATCAAATCAATAGCGGCATCCAAACACGTTTCCACACTCACTATGTCCCAATCACGCACATCGTCCAAGTCTTGCATATCACTATGTTTATCTGCATGCAGTATTGAAGACGATAATAATAATGCGGAAAATCCTGTTCTAACCATAAGTACTTTCATTGCCATACATCTCCTTAAAGATTACTCGAATAACATCTGAATAAATAACGCTTCACTCATGATAATCTAAAACCTCTCAGGAATATTCCATAAATTAATAATTAATTAATATTATTATCTATTTAATCAATAAATATAAGGCTTATAGTGCTTGATCAGGCGTCTCAGGGTGATCAGACTCGATCGAAAATACCTGCGAGAATATTCTTAGATAATATGGGCAATAAGATGCGTTGCTGATGCTAGATAGACTAGCGATATGCGTTGTAGTGACAGCTGATTTTTTACAACCTTAGTGTTTGCAAACTATACTTTAGGGCTGAATATTTTCAAGCCAACGTTTCAGTAGTTCTATTGATAAGCTACCAGACTTTGCTCGGCGTTGATGCGAAGGTAGATAAAAATATGACTTGGGTAATTCCCCTGCCCAGTTCTCATCTATGCTGTAACGTAATCTCTCTATATTGGCATTAGAGAATATCCAATTATCTAATGCCATTAAATTATGAGAGGTGAGAATTTTTTCAACTATGGCCAATTCATCTTTACCATCAGTATTAATAAGAACAATGTTCTTTAATGCCTGCTGTTTCTGAATGGTCTCTAAATACTCCAACTCTTTTCGACAAGGTGGGCAATCATGTGACCATAAGATTAATAAGAATTCATGTCCTTCGTATTGAGTCTGGATATCTTTTAATGAACCAACATCATAATGTTGTATCTCTGCATGAACTGATGATGCCAGTGCAACGAATAAAGCTAGAAAAATGTTTTTCATAACTAATCTACATACTCAACTTTAATTAAACGAAAACCTTCGTCGTGCGTTTGCCAAGCTAAGTAGGCTTGTTCTGTAGTATGAATCAGCAATGGATGATCTGAAGCGCCCTGTGTTGACACCAAACTTTTTTCAGTGGACCAATGCTTTCCATCATCTCGTGAGACACGCGCTTTGATATGAGTCCGCTCACCATCAAAGCGTTTCCATACATTAATCAACAATCCATTGTGCATTAGAATCTGTGGGTGTGATGCTTGTGCAGAAGCATCCACCACTGATACTCGCATCATTTCATTATTGTTTTGGTCATAACCGCCCACCATAACTCCAGAGTTAGTCGTACCCTGACTAAACCAACTGTAATAAAGACGGTTTTCATTGTCAGTTGTGATATCAGGTCCGTGATGTGGGCAAGCATCAGTCTGCCAATTATCCACAGAGGCACGAGCAAATTGCATGATCTGTTGTTGGTCATCAATACTCATTAAGGCATGATCGCGAATATTGTCATCATATATATGTCGCCAAATTAAATGCAAATTATCTTGTGCATCTGTCACTGAACCAATGCGACAACACTCACAGGTATGGTCCGCTAATTTAACCTCCTGCTGAAAGCTTTCTCCATGATCATCGGACCATGCATAATAAAGTGAAATACCCTTATATTTTTCACTCGTCTGTTTGGCTTTAAATTTATCACGCTTATCTAGCCATGCAATCGATACAATCCCCTGACTATTAATGTTCAGACTGTCAAACCGATGCCCCATCACACCTAAGTTTTGATGCACGGTAACTGGTGGTGAAAAGCTCATGCCCTCATCTATGGAGCGTGAAAAGCGTATCTCACCTGTGTAGAAACCGTCTGTTTTCTTTGTCCATGAAACAAAAATTCTATTTTCACTATCGACCACAATTTT
>CBFHSW010000071.1:0-10901 GCA_965658595.1 Gammaproteobacteria bacterium
CCCCTAAGCACAAACACATATACAACATTTAGGTCTGATTAAGACTTCCTGAAACCTCGGTTTTCTCAATTTTGATCGATATTTATGTGAATGTTTTGTGAATTTCAGGGCTTTTTAGCGTCATTTCATGAAACTTAGCCGATTCCGACCCTGTAACTGTAGCAATATGCCAGCGCTTGTCTTATGATTCCGATTGCTACAGATTTTTATGAAAGGCAATGGTGTTGTTCCCTGAGTGTTACCTCCTTGATAAACCTGATTCATTTACTGTATGCAACAATTTTTATTAACTATATTAAGGTAAATATATTATGGCTACAGGTAGTGTTAAGTGGTTCAACGAATCTAAGGGATTTGGCTTCATCTCTCAAGACAATGGCGGTGCTGATGTTTTTGTTCATTACAGCGCAATCCAAGGTGATGGCTTCAAGACTCTTAAAGAAGGACAACCAGTGACTTTCGAAGTTGAAGACGGCCCTAAAGGTCCTCAAGCAACTAGCGTTGCTGCTTCCTAAAGATACATTTAAATGCACCTAAATCTTTAGGTGTGATAGATATCTTTCGAACCCCGCTTTTACGCGGGGTTCTTTATTTAGTGTTTCAGCATTTAGCTACTGGAGCAAATCATGAAAAAATTATTTATTGGTAATCTACCAACTACCACTGATCTTCAAGAGTTAGAGACGTTGTTTTCACAATTCGGTCGAGTCAGATCTTCACAACTGATCACTGATGTATTCTCAGGCAAGTGCAAAGGCTTTGGATTTATTGAGATGGAGGGGCACGAAGCACGTGCTGCTATTGCAGGGTTGAACGGCAAAGATTTTAACGGCCAACCATTGAAAGTTAATTTTGAAGCGCCCAAGCCTGGACGCAGACGATAAGAATTTAATTTAAAGGGTTATGAGTGTGAACACTCTTAACCCTCATACCTTACTAGATGTTTTACTTCACCCAGTTAGACATATTATCTGTAGATTTTTCCGAACCATCTTCAAAGCCAGCAGTGTAAGCATCAGTCACACGTTGCTCTTCGCGCTCAGGATGGCCTAGATAACCACCTTGCCAACCCAGTACGTACTCTGGATCTACGCCTTTTGATTCCATGTCTGTAATTGTGTCGCGATATGCTTGATCCATTTTTTATTCTCCTAATTATATCTATAGTTTTATATCTATGAATTTTTAAAACATTGTTTTGCCTGACCTGAAGCAATTGCTTGCGCGGCCAAGTCAGCGCCCTGTTCAAGCGATTCTGCTTTACCAAGGTGCTTTAATACGATGGCAGCAGAGTATAATAAACAATCCTTGGCTGCACCCTCTTTTCCATCTAAAGCGGCTAAACCTGCATCGGCCGCTGCCTGTGATAATGCTTCCACATCGACCACCGACTCTCCATTTTGATCAGTACTCATACATTCGGAAGGCACAGGCTCACACCGTTGCGTTTGGCTAATGCCACATTGGTCCGGAGTAACATTCACTTCCTGCAACTCTCCATCGGCACCATGATAATCAAAATACTTGGCTGGTTTGTTCAACGCAGGCGTAATACCTCCCTCAACACCACGAATAATGGCGGCTGAATCAAATCCTGCTAACTTGGCTAATCTCTCATACACCGGTGGGTAAGGCTTATGCACGTATCCTGTGATCAAATGTGTTGATTGCTTGCCGCAGATAGGTTTAGCTAATACTTCAACTGTAGTCAACACTGGACGTTTGATCATTCTTTTTCTCAACTCCACCAAATCATGCAATGGTTTGCAAAAACTCGCCTGATCCACATATGACCAACCAATATGCGCTTGACTGAGTCTAGCCGCTGCTTGCTGAGGGGTTAAGTCGACATCAATACCCGCCGCTCTGAGCACCTTGCGCTGGGTAACCCCAAACTTGGGGCCTACATCTTCTAAACCATGGCTCACTGCTGGCACGCCGCAAGCGGCGAGCAGCGCTGGCAAAAATGCCATTACTGGGGCACCTCGCATGTAACCATCATAAGGTTCAGCAATATCAACCACACTATCAACATCTGCCACCACTCGATCGGTAGAATCCAATACCGCTTGCAGACTGCCACCATTTTCATCTTCAGTCTCGCGTTTCATACGCAAAGCAATCAGATAAATACCTGCCTGCACAGGGTCAGTCACATCGTCAAGAATGTGCTGCATGAGTCGACGCGCTTCCTCAAAAGACAAATCTTTACTGTATTCAGGGCCCGTGGCCACGCGACCGATAGCGTCGCGGACGAAAACGTCAATTTCTTGTTGAGTGTAGGATATGTCCATCAAAGTATGATTAAGAATTAGTGGGCGGAAGCATACAAAATGTCCCTAAAGAGCGTAATATCTCTATGGAGGGACTATTAAGACATTGATTATAAATAGGTTTTTATCCCATCTAGCGCCGCTGATGAATAACACTCAAGAACACCCCACACTACATCGCTATCAAACCGCATCTACACTCGACGCCCTCATCAGGGGTATTCGGCCAGAATACAGATTCTATTAGAATAGCCCATTATTTGAGTAATGGAGAACACGAATGGATGAAGCAGATGAAATTGATTACGCCAGCGGTATACAGGCGTTTGAGTCAAAACACTTTTCACGCGCTATACAACTGCTATCACCCCTAGCCATCAAAGGCATTGCGGATGCCCAACATCGCTGCGCCATCATGTTTCAAAATGGACTAGGTGTAGCCGCTAATCCTGAAGCCGCTTATCAATGGATGAGTGCCGCCGCAGAACAAGGGCATGCTGTTGCGCAACACGGTTTAGGATTCATGTATATGGAAGGCGATTGTGCCGAGAAGAATGGCGAACTAGCGGTACATTGGTTCACCAAGGCCGCGCATCAAGGGCTAGCAGGCTCACAAACCACTCTAGCCATGATGTACGAACAAGGCACGCTGATTGAGAAAAATGAAGCATTAGCAAGCGAATGGTACAAAAAAGCCGGCTTCTAAACAGGCATCGTGAATCAGACATTGCGAGCTTATGTGGGCTCCACATCTACTCACTGCGCACTCTCTGAATTCACATTAGACAATCAAAACACTATACAAACATTATGCGACCAGCTCATCTGACTACCGTACTCAATAAGGAATTTCACAGCGCCACTGAAGGTCAACACACTCCGGTGATGTTGTGGGGCGCACCGGGGGTGGGAAAGTCGCAAATTGTGGCGCAGGTTGCACAACTCAATCAGGTGCCAATGATAGATATTCGCTTGTCACAAATGGAACCGAGTGACTTACGAGGTATACCCTTTAGAAATAATGATCAAGTGGAATGGGCGATACCTTCCATGTTACCGAATGTTAAAGATCATGGTAAAACCGGCATCTTGTTCTTAGATGAGATCACCTCAGCCGCACCCAGCGTTTCTGCCGCGGCCTATCAACTCATTTTGGATAGACGCTTGGGACAGTATGAAATCCCGGAGGGCTGGGCCATATTAGCCGCGGGTAATCGTCAAGGAGATAGAGGAATCACCTATACCATGCCAGCACCATTGGCGAATCGATTCTCTCATTATGATGTGGACGTAAATTTAGATGACTGGGTAGCGTGGGCCTATGAGCATAATATTGATGATCGTATTATTGCTTTTTTACGCTTTAGACCCGACTTAATTTTTGATTTTGATGCAGCTCAAAATCCTATGGCCTTCCCTTCTCCTCGCTCGTGGGAATTTACCCATCGTGCTTTGCAGAAATTTATGTCACACCACAATGTACTGCTTGAAACTTTACAGGCTTGTGTTGGGCCTGCGGCGGGTGTTGAGCTTAATGCCTTCATCGCCAACCTAGATCAAATGCCTAATATTCACGACATCTTAGAGGGCAAACAAGTTCCAGTACCAGAAGAAATCGATCTTCAATATGCCATTGCCGCGGCTCTCGTAGGGCAAGCCATACGCATAAAAAATGCTGATAACGAAATCCATACTCTTGGCAACATACTTAACTATGCAAGTCAGTTCCCACAGCGCGAAATGGGCGTCATGATGATCTCCGATATGCATCGCGCTATTGGTGAAAAAATATTTGCACTCCCAGAATTTGCCTCATGGGCTGATTCAGTGGCAGATATTATGTTGTTCGATTGAATCTTGAATAGCGGAAAACCACGTCTTGGAAAAACAAGATCCAGTTCACGCCAAATTAGCTGCAGCTCGCACTCGCCTAATTTTAGATAAACCTTTCTTAGGTGCTTTAGTGCTACGCATGCCTTTGCAAATAGCTGACCCTGCATGGTGTCTAAGCGTCGCCACAGACGCAAAAAAAATCTACTATAACTACGAATATATCAATCAATTACATTCGTCAGAAACACAGTTTGTATTGGCTAAACAAGCATTACATTGTGCCTTCTCACATTTTGCCCGACGTGAGCACCGTGTTAAATATCGCTGGGATTTGGCTTGTGACTATGCTGTTAATCCACTCTTAATTGAGGAGGGTTTTAACGCGCCTCCCGGCACCTTAGTAGAAAACAGTTTCAAAGGTATGACTGCTGAGGAAATTTATCCATGCTTGGGGGATAAAGATGATGGTGATGCAGACACTGGCAATAATGAGAGTACAGGATCAGACTCTAGTGAAGATCCAACTGATAGTGAACACTCGGGCAAAGATAACAAGCCCAAACAAGACTCATCAGATCAAAACGATTCAGATCAAAACGATTCAGATCAAGGAAAACCAATCCCAGATAATAGCGAGCCTGATCAACCCAATGGTGACCAGTCAGAACAAAATAATCCTGAGCATGACTCTGATGGCAGTGCTAGCCCTGAACCTAGACCACTGTCCAGACAAGAGGAAGAAAACTTGACTATGCAATGGCAACAACGCTTGGCTGGTGCGGCTCAACAAGCCCAACAAGCGGGTAAATTGAGTGAGTCTATGGCGCGCATGGTGGAGTTCATGTTGCAGCCAAAACTGCCTTGGCGAGCCTTATTAGCCAGACATATGGTTGCTACCGCACGTGATGACTACAACTACGCTCGCCCCTCAACTCGGCGCGGAGATCCCGTCATCTTCCCCAGCCTACGCAGTGCGCAAACTGATATTGTGATAGCACTCGACGTGAGCGGCTCACTCGGTGATCAAGAGATCGATGAATTCATGAGTGAAGTGAATGCTATCAAAGCACAACTACGAGCACGTGTTAGCTTATTAATTTGTGATGCAAAACTAGCCAAGGGGAGTCCTTGGATTTTTGAGTCTTGGGAAGAATTCAAATTACCCCAAACGTTTAGTGGCGGTGGCGGCACTGATTTTCGTCCAGTATTTGATTGGGTAGAACAACTCGATCAACATCCCGAATTGTTATTGTATTTTACAGATTGCGAAGGAACATTTCCTAGTGTCGCACCCAACTATGCTGTCATATGGCTGGTGAAAGGTCGTGCACAAGCACCTTTTGGTCAACGCATACAACTCAATTAGTGCTATGGAATTAACTCAACAAGACCTGCTGCGATTGAATGTGTTACTAGCTCAATCCGTACAAGCGATACGCATAGATGAGTCACGCATGAAGTTATATGCATTATCTGAAAAAGGCGAAGCCAGTATCGATTTACATGCGGACTGCAAGGATGAGAAATATCTCAAATTAGTGCGCCAGTGGCTGTCCACTCAAGTGTTGGGCTCGCCCGGGGGTTATCCCGTCTATCTAAAACGCTGGACCCGCATGGGTCAAGGCATAGGCGCTGCCAGCAGTGATAGTTTAGAAAAGTTATTACTTCTAGGTGAACCAGAAGCGATCGTAGCCGTAGTACATGCGCATAATGTCAGCAATGAAATTGCACGCCGTGCTTGGTGGTGCAGTCCAACCTCAGACAATGCTCGCTGTCTTTTGCGTAGTCCAGAGGTTGTGAATGGTTCTATGGGGTCAGAATTAGCTGAATTTTTAGTTGAATTCCTGCCGTTTGAAGAATCATCACGTGCCATCATTAACAGTGTGTACGCCATTCTCCAACCCGGGTTAGTGGACTCAGATACTCGTGCTGATGTGTGGAAACGAGCTAAACGTCGTAATGCTTTTTATTTGGGGTTCATTCGCCATGGCAGTGTTGATTTACCTGAAGACAAAGCGGCTCATCCCGACTACTCTTATTGTCAGGATCTACTGCAACAACACTCCAGTCCAGTATTAGAACAACTGTGTATGTTGTTTAGCCCATCAGGTCAAACTTTATTGGATATAATGGGTATTGTCTTACGTAAGCCAAATGACCAAGATGTGGCCGTTGAATTATTCAACACCATGGGTGAGATATTTGCCTTAGAGCAGCCTGTTCCTCGCAATTGGCGTGATATAGATGAGTTGAATAATAGTGTGGAGAAAATCATCACCGCAGTGCAGTTTCAGGATATTATCGAAATATGGCCACAGGCACAGCGTTACATATATGCAATACTGTATTTATCCATGTTGAGTGAAACATTATTAGATCCTATTTTCGGTGTAACTGACTCTATTGGCTCGGTGATGAGAAAAAGAATAAAACATTTAACAGACCCCATATTAGATCAACTCACAGCAATAACTTGATCATGAGCTTATTTCCATTATTTGTAGACATTAAAAACAAACCCTGCCTAGTAGTTGGTGGTGGTAAAATTGCCGCACGCAAACTTAAAATGCTCTGTCATTCGGGCGCTCATGTAACTCTAGTTGCCCCACATTCTTGTGACGCGACCACAGCTTTATGTGATCAATATAATGTGTTGGTTGAACAGCGCAATTTTGTTGACAGTGATATTCACGAGCAACGCCTAGTCATTGCTGCAACTGATTCTCCTACGATCAATCAACACATCAGTGCCTTAGCACAGGCGCAGAATATTTTTGTAAATGTAGCCAGCGATTTCACTCAAGGCGATACCGTATTACCTTCAGTCATCGATCGTGACCCGATTCAAATTGCCGTCACAACCGGTGGAGCCTCGCCCGTATTAGCACGCTTACTTAAAAGTAATCTGGAACGAGCCACACCCACCGCTTACGGACAGTTAGCGACTCTAGTTGAGAATTATCGCGCACTAGCGATTAGCTCTATTACAGACGAAGATACACGTCGACGTTTCTGGGAAGAGGTCTTGCAGGGTCCTATTGCTGAGATGGTATTCGCAGGACAAATCTTAGAAGCTGAAAAAACACTTAAACTCAAGCTTGAAAATAAACAGGTAGATGGTGCCGGTGTAGGTGAAGTGTATTTGGTAGGCGCAGGTCCGGGTGACCCAGATCTACTCACTTTCCGCGCATTACGTCTTATGCAGCAAGCTGACGCCGTGGTCTATGATCGTTTAGTCTCAGATGAGATTATGAATTTAGTGCGTAAAGATGCAGAAATGGTGTATGCCGGCAAAGAGCGTGCTAACCATGCCATCCCACAAGAATCTATCAATCATCTATTAGTGCGCTTAGCCAAGCAAGGCAAAAGAGTATTACGTTTGAAAGGTGGAGATCCATTTATATTTGGCCGTGGTGGTGAAGAAATTGAGACCCTCATGGAAGAAGGCGTTCATTTTCAAGTGGTTCCCGGCATTACAGCCGCCGCTGGTTGTGCTTCTTATGCTGGCATACCCCTGACTCATCGTGATCACGCCCAAGCCTGTATTTTTGTGACCGGACATTTACGTGATGGGACAGTGAATCTGAACTGGAATATGCTAGCTCATGCCAGCCAAACACTGGTGTTCTACATGGGCTTAGTGGGGCTGGAAATTATTTGTCAAAAACTCACACAACATGGCATGCCAGATGACACCCCGGCAGCGCTAGTGAGTAAAGGCACTCGACCGGATCAACGTGTACTCATTGGTGATTTATCTAATCTGCCAGAATTAGTTAAATCGCATGATGTGCATGGACCTACCCTCATCATTGTCGGCAGCGTAGTTACTTTGCATAGCAAGTTACATTGGTATTTGACTGAACGTGAATTCAAGGCTGATTAATCTTGATGCGTGATGCCATGCTCAATCAGACCGCGCCAGCATTTAGCTTGCCGGATCAAAATGACACTCTGCACAGCCTTAGCGATTATCGGGGTAGATGGTGTGTGATTTATTTTTATCCAAAAGACGACACACCGGGTTGTACCAAACAAGCTTGTAATCTGAGAGATAACTACGCTGTTTTGGTAGACAAAAACATCCAAATTATCGGTATCAGTTGTGATAAGGAGCAAAACCATCAACAGTTTACAGATAAATATCAATTGCCTTTTACATTATTGAGTGATGCACAGGGAACTACAGCGCGACAATATCAATGTTTATTTTCCCTTGGCCCTATTAAGTTTGCCAAACGCCATAGCTTTTTAATCGACCCTGAAGGCATCATTCGAGCCACATTCAGAAATGTCCAAGCCGGACAACATAGCCAACAAATTTTAGATGCTTTTGAGCGTTTAACTTTATGTTAAGTTCTGTATACTAATTTTCATTATTACTAACCTTAAGAATTATTCAAGCTAACACTTAACCATTATTTGATTTAAGCAATCTAGGTGTCCACTTCTTTGCAAGTGGGTGAAACTGGGAATCTGGTGTAAAACCAGAACTGCCCCCGCAACGGTAATCAAGTCAAAATAAGCTATATGTCACTGCAGATAATGTGGGAAGGCGCTTATTCGGTTTTTCCAAACCACTTGTGAGTCCGGAGACCGGCCTATGTTTGTGTAGCAATTCGCGGTGGGCGAACGAGGCTACTTTGGCATCTCACAACTATTGTGTCTGGTCTATTGCTATGCGCATAACTATGCGTATTACTGGATAACTCTAGTTGCGTGTTATAGCTTTGCTTGTAGTGCGTGTTTCGTATATGTGCGTATTCCCTTACACATAATAACCATGTGCTTATGCATCGGTGCTCATACAGATGACTGAGATAACTGTATCTAGACATAATCCACTCTAGTGCACTTTGGTCATCAGCCTATAACCGTTGTGAGTGTTACAGTACTCTTGTGCTCATCGCGTTTTCTCGCATTGAAAATACTTTAATAGGAAACGCAAAATGAACCATTTGTTAATCTTCACTATATTGATCTCTCATTGCCTTTCACTGGCGGCCGCAGATGCGCTCCCACAAATGACGGTCAGTGCGAGTCGCACACCACTCCCCAACCAGCAGATTGCCGGCTCAATCAATATTATCAAAGCTCAAGACATGGATAATCAACAGATTGATTTTGTCAGTGATGCACTCCTCAATACACCGGCTTTAGGTTTGAGCCACAACGGTGGCCCCGGCAAACTCACCCAACTACGCATACGTGGTGCAGAAGCGAATCACACCTTGGTGATGATCGATGGCATAGAAGCGAATGACATTGCAAATAGTTCTGAATTTGATTTTGCTCATCTCACTAGCTGCGGGATAGAGCGCATTGAAATTCTTCGCGGACCACAGAGTTCTCTATGGGGCAGTGATGCTTTATCAGGTGTGATCAGCGTTGAGTCAAAACGTGGGCTAGGGCCTTTAAGTATTGAAAGCAGTTCCAGTGGGGGTAGTTATAAAACATGGCAAAATTGCACTGGGATTAGAGCCGCTAATCAACAGCATGCCGTGTCTATATATGGCAGTTATTATGACACCGATGGCACTGACATTTCTGAACAAGGCTCTGAACGTGACGGCTATAACAATAAATCGCTCAGTGTGAGATATGATTTTGATCCTAGTGATATTTTTTCCATGAAGTTAATTGCAAAACACTATGATATTTCAAATGATACTGATGATTTTGCCTATAATCCTGACTGGTCACAGTCTCTAGTGGATGCTGATAAAGAAAATGAAGTGATACAAAACTATGCGAGAATTTCAGCTAGTTTAGATTCTTTTTCTGGACAGTTAAATCAACAACTCGGCTTTGCTATTACTGACACTAACAACAAGATATATGAAAATGGCACTCATAAAGAAGGCACATTAGGCGAAAAGATGAAATTAGATTATCAAGCCAGTGTGTTTTTTGACACCGCCTCCACCGAACATGTGCTCACCCTAGCCCATGAACGTGAATATGATGACTTCAAACAGCGTGGTACTGATTTTACCTATGGTGATCCCAACCATGACCAAAAGGTACAAACTAGCAGTTATATTGCAGAATACCGTCTAGGTCTTTATGAAGATTTATATCTGAGTGCCTCACTGCGCAGAGATAATAACGATGACTTTGATGACAGTAACACGCATCGTTTAACGGCTTTATACACTCCCAATCAATTTAAAACTCGCTTGCATGTCGCTAGAGGCACTGGTGTGAAAAATCCAACTTTTACAGAACGCTTTGGTTTCTTTTCGGCTAACAATCAATTTATTGGCAATCCTGATCTGGAACCAGAAACCTCAAAAAGTTGGGAGTTTGGTATTAGCCATGAGCTCACCCCCAAACTCAATTTTTCTGCAGTGTATTTCACTGAGAAACTCAAAGATGAAATTAATGGTTTTGCCAGCACCGATCAACCAGGGGTAAATACTGCGGTTAATCGGGAGGGTGTCAGCCATCGCAAAGGCGTGGAGTTATCCTTTGACGCCAATCCATTTGAGCGACTAAACATCACGGCCAACTATAGCCATATCGATGCTAAACAACCGAGTAGTGGGGCTAACCGAGAACTTCGCAGACCGATTAATACCGCTAATATAGTGACTGATTTTGAACTGATACCTCATAAAGCCCATATTAATTTAAAGGTAAATTATGTCGGCAAACAAATCGATACCGATTTTGGCGTCAGTCCAAGTGTGCGTCGTGAGCTCGATGACTATACCTTGGTGAGCCTAGCCGCCAGCTATAAAATCAATCAGCACATCAGTATTGAAGGACGCATCGAAAATTTACTTGATGCGT
>CBFHSW010000072.1:0-12794 GCA_965658595.1 Gammaproteobacteria bacterium
CTGCTGACGCTATACAATTACCCTATCAGAGACAGTTTACCTTTGAATATGCAAAGCCTGGCTATGTTAGCCAAGCGTTAAAACGTAGCTTTCAGCCTGAAGAACAATTCAACTTAGACATCTCATTAGCAGAACAAAAAGCTGCTGTCAGTATTGACGCAAATGTTGAATCGGATATTTATATTCAAGGCCAGCGTATTGCAAGTACACCTGCAACACTCCAATTGTTAACAAAGGCACAAACGATAGAGTTGCGTAAAACAGGCTATCGTAGTGTCCAAAAGATTATCACGCCAAATGTTGAACAGCTGACCAAGTTACAAATAATGATGTATACCGAAGCACAAGCACGGCTAGTGGAGGCGAAGAGCGTCTATATCAATTCGGTAGGTGTTGAATTCCAACTGATCAAGCCGCAAGGACAGCAGTTTACTATGGGGGGTTCACGAGATGAGTTAGGGCAGAGGGCGAATGAATTCCAACGTAAGGTGCGATTAGAGAGGCCTTTTTATGTCGCTAGTACCGAACTTACACAACGCCAATTCTCAGCCCATAATACCAATTCTAGTCAACCACTTGTGAACACTGCATGGGAAAAGGTGGCCATGTTTTGTAATCAGTTAAGTCGCCAAGAAGGCTTGCAGCCATTTTATTTATTTCAGGGTAATGAATATATTGGTTTTGAATCCAAGGCGAATGGCTATCGGATGATTACTGAAGCAGAGTGGGAGTTTATGGCGCGAATTTATCAGCGTGACAAGAAAACCATGTTTGCTTGGGGAGATCAGGATCAAGTGCCGGCTGAGGTGGGTAATCTTGCCGATGCCGAGAGTCAGTTAACGCGCTACATTCCACGTTATAAAGACGGTGTTAGTGGCCTAGCTAATGTTAGAAGTTACGCAATTGAATTATCAGGTTTGTTTGATCAGATAGGAAACGCCAGTGAATGGGTGCATGATATCTACGATCTAACACCACCTGATCGGCAAGCAGTGTATGTAGACCCTCTAGGTTTACTCAGAGGTAATAACCATGTGATTAAAGGCTCAAGTTATTTATCTGCTTCTAAGACTGAAGTTCGAGCGGCCTTTCGAGATGGCTCTGCCAGTCCTAGGCCTGAGTTAGGTTTTCGTTTAGCCCGATATTTATAAAATATCCAAAAAAGGATGAAATATTATGAATAAAAAACTATTGATAGGGTCTCTTTGTTTGCTGTTGTTTTGCCTCGCAGTTGTTGGTATTGCCTACGCGGCAAAATTAAGTGTAGGTGTTCCAGTTAGCTTTCCGGTGGATATTTAATGACTAAATCAATTCAAGGTATTATCGCTCTAGCTCTATCGGCACTCTTAGTGCATGGTTTTTATGTGGTTTTAGTGGAGCCTAATGTGGCTTTAGCGCAGGCCTTAGTTATGCAAGGTGATGGTGAGCAGCAGCGTTCCATTTGGATTATCTTAAAAGACTTTGAACAAGAGACATGTTTGATTTTAATGTTTTGGGCGATCTATCTGATAGCTGACAAATTCATTCATATCACTAAGACTAATTATTTATTTGAAGTTGATTTCTTCAAAAACTGTGACATGAGCAGTGCGGCTATTAGCGCGGTAGTCGATGATCTAGAGAACTTAAGAGGTGGCATTGCCAACACGCCCTTAATTCGTACGCTTAAAGTATCACTGCGTCGTTTTTTATTATCGCAAGATATTCACGCAACGGCGGAGGTTATCGAGGCGGAGTGTGTGGCTTTGGGAAACAAAAACGAAGCTGAAAATTCGATGATCCGTTATTTAATATGGGCAATCCCATCAATCGGTTTTATCGGTACGGTGCGTGGTATTGGTCAGGCCCTAGCGCAGGCCGATAAGGCTTTAGCTGGCGATATATCAGGTATGACCAATAGTCTGGGTGTCGCTTTCAATTCAACCTTGGTCGCTTTATTTGTCAGCATGATCCTGATGTTTCTGCTATTTCAACTGCAGCGTGCGCAGGACTCTCTAACGGTCTCGGTGAACGACTACTGTCAAAATAAGGTGTTGGATCCGCTCAGCAGAAGTCGACTCAACTAGCTAGATATGATGCGTCGCAATCCCACTTCTCACCTGGCATTCATCGATATTATGAGCTGTGGTTTAGGGGCGGTTATTCTGATCCTAGTATTACTAAAAAATCAGCAGGTGACACCGGATGAGTTACTTGAACTAGATCATGCTGCTTTAGATCAGCAGATAGCTACTTTGCTAACTCAGCGTCAAGCGACTATGGCGAAGACCGAAGCCGAACAATCTGCATTATCAGAACTGGATCAAGAAATTAATGATTTAAGTGCTAGGCAGTCAGTTATGAGTACTATTAAGGCTACTACACTAAGTTTGATTGAGCGCCTGGAATTAAAAATTCAGTCCAGTCAGAAAATCCTCAGTACTCAGATGTCAGAACAAAACATCGAAACACAAACGATACGACAGGAAGATTATTTGATTGGCCTGGATATAGAAGGTCAACGTATTGCTATATTGGTTGATAGTAGTGCTTCCATGACTGCGCGTGAGCTCATTACTATTATGAATTACAAGGTTCAATCAGAGGCTAAACGTAGATCAGCAGATAAATGGCAAAGGACTTTACGTGTAGTCCAGTGGTTGATGGCGAGAGCGCCAGAAGATTCAGAGTTGCTGCTAATGTCCTTTTCTGATCAGGCGATTATACAAAGTCAACCTGATTGGATTTCAGTTAAGGATGAGCAAGCACTAGCAGTCGCTCAAAAAGCAATGCAGTCGGTCACACCTTATGGTGCAACAAACTTAGAGAAGGCGATAGTCAAAGTATTGAAGCAGCGTCCGGATGTGATCTATCTGATAACAGATGGTTTGCCGACCCAAGGTCTAAGTAAAACATCAATCTTATCCTCTGGCGGCTGTGGTGGTATAACGGCATCAAAGAAAAAGGTATCAGGTGAGTGTCGTGTCACGCTATTGCGGAAGGCGGCTGACCTTACGCAATCATTCCAAGGCAAGCTTTCAATCATCTTGTTACCTTTGGAGGGTGATCCCCAAGCCGCTCCTGAGCTCTCCAAGTGGGTGTTAAGTAAGGGTGGTACTTTAATTAGCCCGGCGGCCAGTTGGCCATGAGGAAAAGAGAAGCGCCCGATGCATTTGGTACAGCCTTCTTGGATATTATTGCTTGCGGCTTTGGTGCCATTGTACTCTTGATATTGATCTTTAAATTTGAGCCTGATTTCACTGGTCTTGTCGCGGTTAAAAACGATGATGCAAATGCCAAGATTAAGCAGCTTGTAGGTCTGGTAGACGAGCTCAGAGCAGAACCAGTGATCGATAGTGAGCAGTCTGCTGAGGATAAAGCCGCGACGTTGAAGACAGCACAAGCTCAATTTGAACGTGCCATGGCTGAGACAGCCAAACTCCAACAGATCTCAAGTGAACTTAAAGAGCAACTTGATACCTTGCAAAAACAAATTCAGAAGCAACAAATCGCGGGTATCTCAGCGGGGGAGCAATTAACCCAGGATGATGAGGTTGGTGGTATTCCAGTCGATCGTGATTATATCATTTTCATTGTCGATACTTCCGGAAGTATGAAAGAGATCTGGCATAAGGTGATGCATGAGATGGATAACATACTGACAATTCATCCTCAGGTGAAAGGCTTTCAAGTGATGAACGATAATGGCAACTTTCTAGTCAGTGGCTATGCTGGGAAGTGGATGAAAGATTCGCCTGGCATGAGAAAACGAGTGATGAAGCTATTTAGCTCTTGGGCGAGTATCTCAAATAGTAGTCCAGTTGAAGGGATCGAAACCGCCTTAATGCGCTATTCAAAATATGCTAAGGATCTTTCCATCTACGTTATTGGTGATGATTTTACCGGTGCTAATTTTGATCAAGTCATCTCACGTACACGCCAATTGAATAAAAATCATGCCCGTATTCATGCGCTTAATTTTATATCTCCGCATGCATCTACTGATCGCTTTAGCACTTTGATGCGAGAGATCTGCCGTGAAAACCAAGGGACTTTTCTGACCTTTTAAATTTAAATCAGAGTTATAGGCAAGGTGACTGCTGTTAAGCCAAGCCCAACACTCGGGAATATCTTCAATTCATTGGCAAAGGCGTTACGATCAGCTTGTTGGTCAGGAGCTCAGCCATTTGACTGATGTCATGCAGACGAAGTATTAATTTAATGAGTTGCCCATAGTGATGTTTCGACTAGTGGAATGATGTGCCAGCAAGCCCTTTGTTCTTCAATTATGCATCAACGCCAGTAGCATCATGAGGAGCAAAATATTTGATAGGCTCAACCGCCGGTGCGTGGATAAGAGAGTCAATGTGTGGCGGATTATTTTACGGTTAGTTTATTATGCCTAACAGCAAATAACTTAAAAACCCATGTCGATAAATACGTTAAGGAATTGTATAAATTCAAAATTGGCTCCCTGGGACGGGCTCGAACCGCCGACCTAGTGATTAACAGTCACCCGCTCTACCAACTGAGCTACCAGGGATCAAAGAAGCAATGGATGTTACTGTTATCCAGTGAATCGGTCAACTGATTCATGTCAAACGAGCAAAGAAAAAAGCTTAAGTTAAATAAATCGTCCGAAGTTGTGATAAATTAATAGGCATGACAGCCACGCTGTTGGCTGTTTAAAATAATAATAAATATATGGGTTGGGAGTAGTCAGTTGGGAACCTTAAATGTAGATGACTATGACGGTCATCAGATTAGAACTATAGCAATGGAAGACCAAACAGTTTGGTATGTGACGGCAGATGTTTGTCGTTGTTTGGATATTGCGATTAATAATCGTACAGGCAAGCCGAATGTCACGGTGGCAACGCGTCAGATCAGTGATCGGGATAAACAAAAATATCGAATTGAAACCCCTGAAAATCCTAAAAATCCATGGATAGATATGATGATCGTTTCTAAGCAGGGAATGATGGTGATGTTAGAGGAACTCGACTTAACCATAGCCGAGCCCTTTAAGTCTCAAATTATCAAATAAAGCCACATGTGTGGCTGACGATGTTGTTACTAGTTTAATAACTTAGCCAAACGCTCAATAGCAGTGGCAAGTTTCTCTCTAGAAGTTGCGTAAGAGATACGCATGTAGCCCTGCAGACCAAAGGCTGTCCCAGGCACTACGGCAATACCACATTTTTCTAGCAAATAAGTTGCGAACTCGACGTCATTGTTGATGTCACTGAGTGAATCGATGGCTGCTTGCACATTTGCAAAACAATAAAAGGTTCCCTCAGATTGTGAGCAGCTAATGCCTTTGATGTTATTTAGTTCAGCCACCACAAAATCGTGGCGCTTTTCAAAAGCTTCTTTCATTTCAGTTACGCAGGCTTGGTCACCACTCAAGGCTTCCTCAGCGGCGGCTTGAGAAATAGAGCATGGATTAGAGGTGCTCTGTGATTGAATGTTCTTCATTGGCTCCATGATCTCTGCCGGTCCTGCAGCATAACCGATTCGCCAGCCAGTCATTGAATAGGCTTTAGACACACCATTCAAAACTAGTGTGCGCGACTTTAGTTCTGGGCATACCATCAAAATATTAGAAAAGGTTTGCTGTTGAAACAAAATATGTTCATACATATCGTCGGTTGCGATCAAGATGTCTGGATGCTTAAGCAGCACTTCTGCTAGCGCGGTCAATTCTGATGCGGAATAACACGCACCGGTTGGATTAGAGGGACTATTGATGACCACCATTTTTGTGTTGGTGGTGATCGCCGCGGCCAACTGATCAGCAGTCATTTTAAAGTTTTGAGTGTGATCAGCTTCGATAAAAACAGGTGTGCCATTGGCAAGAAGAACCATATCGGGATAAGACACCCAGTATGGTGCGGGAATAATTACTTCATCGCCTTGATCTATTACAGCTTGGCAGAGGTTATAGAAACTTTGCTTGCCACCACTAGAGACTAGAATCTCATTGGCAGCATATTTCAATCCACTATCACGCTCAAATTTATCAATGATGGCTTGCTTGAGCGATACGGTACCACCCACTGGGGTGTACTTGGTTTGTCCATTGGCAATGGCCTCATTAGCCGCTTGTTTTATGTGGCTTGGAGTGTCAAAGTCGGGCTCACCTGCAGCAAGATTAATCACGTCCACGCCTTCGGCACGGAGTTGGTTTGCTTTGGCAGTCACGGCGAGTGTTGGAGAAGGTTTGATTCTTCTCACACGAGAGGATAGTTTAATGTCCAATTGAATGTTTTCCCTAAATGGTGTTCCGCCCATGCTGTATGTATGAGCGCTAATGTGAATCCCTACGGGGATGATACTTTATTTTATAGATATCGATAAGAGAATGGCTAAAGAATTTTCACTACAATCAGAATTTGAGCCTGCTGGCGATCAGCCGCAAGCCATCAAAAGCCTAATTGAGGGCTTAGAGGATGGTTTGGCCCATCAAACCCTGCTGGGTGTGACCGGTTCTGGTAAGACATTCACTATTGCTAATGTCATTCAGGAGCTGCAACGTCCCACCATCGTAATTGCTCCTAACAAGACTCTAGCGGCTCAATTATATGGAGAGATGAAATCTTTCTTTCCAGATAACTCGGTCGAATATTTTGTATCTTACTATGATTATTATCAGCCGGAAGCCTATGTACCCTCTAGCGATACCTTCATTGAAAAGGATGCGTCGGTTAATGATCACATAGAACAGATGCGATTATCAGCCACCAAGGCATTATTTGAGCGCAACGATACAATTATTGTTGCCACGGTTTCAGCGATTTATGGATTAGGTGACCCGCGTTCTTATCTAAATATGGTGATACATCTGGATCGAGGTGATATTGCTGATCAGCGCAAGCTGTTGAGACGTCTAGCAGAACTCCAATACACGCGCAATGATGTTGAACTCAAACGTGGAACATTCCGAGTGCGTGGTGAAGTCATTGATGTGCATCCTGCTGAATCTGACCGAGAAGCGATCCGTATCGAATTTTTTGATGAAGAAATTGAACAATTAAGTTATTTCGATCCGCTAACCGGTGAAGTATTGAGAAAGGTACCTAGGCTAACTATTTATCCTAAGTCCCATTATGTGACGCCACGTGAAGTGATTTTGAATGCTTTGGATTCTATTAAAGATGAATTGAAAGAGCGTTTGGAACATTTGCGCAGCATAGATAAGTTGGTGGAAGCGCAACGTCTTGAACAGCGTACGCAGTTTGATCTAGAAATGTTGCATGAGCTGGGCTACTGCTCTGGGATTGAGAACTACTCACGCTATTTGAGTGGACGAGCGCCTGGTGAGCCGCCCCCATGTTTGCTCGATTATCTCCCCGACAATGCATTGATGGTGATGGATGAAAGTCACGTATCAGTGCCACAATTTGGAGGTATGTATAAGGGCGATCGTTCACGCAAAGAAACTTTAGTGGAGTATGGTTTTCGAATGCCATCTGCTATGGATAATCGTCCACTAAAATTTGAAGAATTTGAGTCGCTGGCTCCTCAGATGATATTTGTCTCAGCTACGCCCGGTAATTACGAGGGTGAGAAAGCCGGTGCGGTGGTAGAGCAAGTAGTACGACCCACCGGCTTGATTGATCCTGAGGTTGAAGTGCGTCCAGTAGGCACGCAGGTGGATGATGTTTTGTCAGAGATTAATGAGCGCGTAGCCAAAGAAGAGCGAGTATTGATTACAACCTTAACGAAACGTATGTCAGAGGACCTCACGGATTATCTAGATGAGCACGGAGTGCGAGTGCGTTATTTGCACTCTGATATCGATACTGTAGAGCGAGTTGAGATTATTCAGGACTTGCGAAAAGGCTTATTTGATGTGCTAGTGGGTATCAACTTATTGCGTGAGGGTTTAGATATTCCCGAAGTGTCACTAGTGGCCATACTGGATGCTGATAAAGAAGGTTTTTTGCGTTCTGACCGTTCTCTCATTCAGACTATTGGGCGTGCCGCACGAAATCTACACGGTAAGGCCATTTTGTATGCCGATAAGATCACCGGTTCCATGCAGCGGGCTATAGACGAGACCGAGCGCAGACGACAAAAGCAAGTTCAGCATAATGAGGAAAATAATATTGTGCCGCGCAGTGTTAAAAAAGCGGTGGGTGATATTATGGAGGGTGCTCAATCAAAATATGATACGCAGCGCAGCGGCGGGAAGTCTCCACAACTCAGAGATGTCGTGCTGGATGCTATAACGCCTGAGATCGCAGTTAAGAAAATCCACCAGCTGGAACAACAAATGTATGAGCATGCACGCAACTTGGAATTTGAAGAGGCGGGTAGATTGCGTGATGAGATCCAACAATTAAAAAGTGCAGCATTCCAGATACCTGCCAGCGAGGCTAGTTAGGTTAATTAAAGCACTATAAATCACTGCATGACTGTGTTATTTTCCGCAGTCCTGTTATTGCAGGCGCGTAGCTCAGTTGGTTAGAGCACCACCTTGACATGGTGGGGGTCGTTGGTTCGAATCCAATCGCGCCTACCACAACTATTAGTGGATAAAATGGCGGTATGAAATAGTGGCACGATAATGGTTTAACCTCACTATTTTAAATATTATGGACATGGGTATTATGCTGACTTAGTGCACATCACACTAAATTAGTACTCAATATTATCCACAGTTTGCGCCAGTACCTAGCACCAGTTCTTAGCATATGTACTTAGCGAGAATATCTAGAGTTAGCAGTCTAGAAGACGTTTAGAAAGTAATCGTCAGCAAATAATGGCTAAAAATCGCATAATTTGATTATGTAACAATCATCAACAAGTGACCTCTCGTATGGGCCACCACTGGAGAACGACATGCCTCAAATCACTTTGCCAGACGGCAATATTAAATCCTATGAACATCCCGTAACTGTTACGCAATTAGCGGCTGATATCGGCCCTGGTCTCGCTAAGGCAACGATCGCTGGGCGCGTTAACGGACAGTTGGTGGATGCCTGCGTAGCTATCGAAGAAGATGCTGACGTGGCTATCATCACCAATAAAGATGAAGAAGGCATAGAAATTATTCGTCACTCATTCGCGCACTTGATCGGTCATGCTGTCAAACAGCTTTTCCCTAGCGCTAAAATGGCGATTGGACCAGTGATAGAAAATGGATTTTATTATGACATTGATTTTGAGCACAGTTTTACACCGGAAGATTTGGAAGCGATAGAAAAACGCATTCAAGAACTGATTAAAAAAGATTACGACGTGATTCGCGAAGTGGTGAGTAAGCAACAGGCTGTGGCAGCCTTTGAAGCGCGTGGCGAAAATTATAAAGTTGAGATTGCCAGTGAAATTCCAGAGGGTGAAGAGATTGCGCTATATCACCATGAAGAATATACCGATATGTGTCGTGGCCCCCATGTGCCCAACACGCGTCATCTGAAAGCCTTTAAGCTGACTAAGCTAGCAGGCGCCTATTGGCGGGGTAATTCAGACAACGCCATGTTGCAGCGTATTTACGGCACTGCATGGCCAGATAAGAAACAACTTAAGCAATACTTGACCGCGATCGAAGAAGCAGAGAAACGTGACCATCGTCGCTTGGGTAAGCAGATGGATATGTTCCATTTTCAAGAAGAAGCACCGGGCATGGTATTTTGGCATGCGCGTGGTTGGGAGCTGTTTCGTACGGTAGAGAGTTATATTCGTAAAAAACTATCTACACGTGGCTACAATGAAGTGCATACACCACAAGTATTGGATCGTTCTTTATGGGAAAAATCAGGTCACTGGGAAAAATTTGGTGATATGATTTTTTCAACCCAATCGGAAAATCGCGAATTTGCAGTTAAGCCTATGAATTGCCCATGTCATGTGCAGTTATTCAATCAAGGGCTCAAAAGCTATCGTGATCTGCCCTATAAAATTGCTGAGTTCGGCACTGTGCATCGCAATGAGCCATCAGGCACCTTGCATGGATTGATGCGGGCGCGACGTTTTGTTCAAGATGATGCACATATTTTCTGTACTGAAGACCAGTTGCAAGATGAGGTCACACAGCTAATTGATCTGACTTATGAAGTGTATGCCGACTTTGGATTTGAGAATATTGAATTAGCGCTCTCTACGCGCCCTGAAAAACGTGTAGGGGAAGAATCTTTATGGGATCAGGCAGAACAAAGTTTGAAAGAGTCGCTAGAAAATAAAGGGCTCAAGTATCTCCTGCAACCTGGTGAAGGGGCTTTTTACGGGCCTAAGATAGAATTTACCCTTAAAGATAGCCTTGGTAGACGTTGGCAATGCGGTACTATCCAATTGGATTTTTCAATGCCAGGTCGACTCGATGCCAATTATGTGAGCGAGGACGGTTCCAAGAAAACTCCTGTGATGATACATCGAGCAATTCTGGGTTCTTTGGAGCGTTTCATCGGTATTCTTATTGAGCATCATGCGGGTAATTTGCCGTTATGGTTGGCACCAATACAGGCAATAATGTTAAATATTACCGATGCGCAGGCTGAATATGCTCAAAATGTTCAAAAAATGCTGCAAAATGCAGGCTTTCGGATCAATATCGACTTGAGAAATGAGAAGATAGGCTATAAGATTCGCGAGCACACAATTCAACGCATTCCATACCTTCTCGTGGCAGGTGATCGAGAGGTGGAAGCGCAAACAGTCGCAGTTCGAACACGTCATGGTGAAGATCGAGGCTCAATGAGTATTGAGGCTTTACTAACGTTATTGACTGAAGAATTAGAGAATTAAACGATTTAGGCAGATAATGCCGAATAGAGACATACTTTTTAGACACAATAGGAGCGACACATTAGCGCGAGTAAAGACGTTCGCCTGAACGACGAAATATTTGATCCAGAAGTAAGACTGATTGATGCCACCGGCGATAATGTTGGGGTAGTAAAAATTGAAGATGCCTTACGAATGGCCGGCGAAGCAGATCTTGATCTAGTAGAAATATCGCCAAATGCGCAGCCGCCCGTATGTCGAGTGATGGATTACGGAAAGTTTAAGTTCGAGCAGAGTAAACGTGCTCACTTAGCGAAAAAGAAACAAAAACAGATACAAGTTAAAGAGATTAAGTTTCGACCGGGTACCGAAGAAGGTGACTACAAGGTTAAGTTAAGAAAGTTAATTGAATTTCTTGAGGCTGGAGATAAAACCAAGATTACTATTCGTTATCGTGGTCGAGAAATGCAACACCAGCAACTAGGTGCACAGTTACTCAAGCGTCTAGAAGCGGATTTAGAAGAATACGGGGATGTTGAGCAACGTCCCAAAATGGAAGGACGCCAGTTGGTTATGGTGTTGGGACCATCCAAGAAGAAAAAGTAATACTTTAAATATATTAGTACATACCAGGAACAGTAATGCCTAAATTGAAAACAAACAGAGGTGCTGCGAAACGCTTCAAGAAGACGGCTACCGGTCGTTTCAAATGTTCGCAATCACATCTACGTCACATTTTGACGAAGAAAAGCACTAAGCGTAAACGTCATTTACGTAGTGTCGACATGGTGGATAAGGTGGATACACCTATGATCCGTCGAATGATGCCATACGCATAACAGAATTGAAGTAAAAGGAAAAAGTCATGTCTAGAGTTAAACGCGGTGTAACAGCACGCGCACGTCACAAGAAGGTTCTTGCTAAAGCCAAAGGTTATTATGGTGCTCGCAAGAACGTTTATCGTGTTGCTACCCAAGCTGTCACTAAAGCCGGTCAATATGCATATCGAGATCGTCGCCAGAGAAAGAGACAGTTTCGTACGCTATGGATTGCACGAATTAACGCAGGTGCAAGACAATTTGGACTCTCATACAGCCGCATGATCGATGGTTTAAATAAAGCCTCAATCGAAGTCGATCGTAAAGTACTAGCAGATCTTGCTGTGCATGATATCGATGCTTTTGGTCAACTAGCTGAGCGTGCAAAAGCCCAGTTATAGAGTACCGTTAGCAAAAAGTTTTACCTTTAAAGGGAAAGATAGTCATCTTTCCCTTTTTTATTTCTGCAGTACACGATAAATTAACGCATTGTTTCAGTGGGAAGATAGAAGTGAGTGAACTCGAGCAACTCTTAAATGAGGCGCATCAAGCGATAACAGACTGTGATGGTCTAAAAGATATTGAAGCCTTGCGTGTCCATTATCTGGGCAAAAAAGGATTAGTTACCCAACAACTCAAATCGTTGGGTCAATTATCGGCTGAAGATCGACCTGCAGCAGGTCAGCGCATTAATGAAGTGAAGCAAGCTATCCAAGCTCAGCTAGAGTCAAAAACTCAAGCGCTGGAAGCGGCGGCTATCAACGAAAAATTAACATCAGAAACTATAGATGTCACTCTGCCAGGTCGCTGTGACGATGTCGGTACTTTGCATCCGGTGACAATCACCTTGCGCCGCATTGAGAGTTTATTTCAGCGTCATGGGTTCTCGGTGGTTGATGGACCTGAAATAGAAGATGATTTCCACAATTTTGAAGCGCTGAATATTCCTCCCCATCATCCGGCGCGTGCGATGCATGACACGTTCTACTTCGACGATGGTTTGTTGCTCCGTACTCATACTTCTTCGGTACAGATTCGTACCATGCAGAACAATCCACCACCGATCCGCATAATTGCTCCGGGTCGCGTGTATCGTTGTGATTCAGATATTACTCACAGTCCAATGTTCCACCAAGTGGAAGGCTTATTGGTAGATAAAGATGTGAGCTTTGCACAACTCAAGGGGTTAGTGATTGAATTTCTGCACGCCTTTTTTGAAAACGATCAATTAGGCATACGTTTTAGACCTTCATATTTTCCGTTCACTGA